>CALBBA010000137.1 GCA_937926755.1 uncultured Collinsella sp. | reverse complement strand
TCGGCCCACCCCCACCCCCCCGCCCCGCCCCGCCGCGGCTCCCACCAAGAAGGCCAAGGCGTCCCGTCACAGCTCCGGTCCCGCCAAGATCGTCCTCGCACGTCTTGACTACCGTCTGCTGCACGGTCAGGTCGTCTTTACCTGGACCACCAAGCTCCAGGCCGAGCGCATCATCGTCGTCGACAACGCTGCCGCCAACGATGACATCAAGAAGGGCGCTCTCAAGCTTGCCAAGCCCCAGGGCGTGCGCCTGAACGTCTTCACCGTCGAGCGTGCCCTCGCCAAGATGGACAAGCTCAACACCCTCGGCGAGCGCGTCATGTTCGTCTTTGGCAACACGGCCGAGATGCTGCAGTTCTGCCAGGGCTACAAGCTCGACGCCATCAACTTGGGCGCCACCGCCAACCACGACGGTGCCGATCAGGTCGGCGGCAAGGACAGCTCCGTCTTCCTCGACGCCACCCAGAAGGCCGACATCAACCAGCTGCTCGACATGGGCATCAAGCTCTATGTCCAGCAGACCCCTACGTATCAGAGCGTCGACATCGACGCCAAGCTGTAATCAACCAGGCTTTTGCCTGACTGAAAGGAGAAGGGTATGAATACGTTCATCAGTGCGGTGCTCGTCGGCCTCGTCGGCGTGTTCTGCATGTGGGACTCCCGCCTGCTCGGTCGTCTTAACTTCGAGCAGCCCCTCGTTGGCGCTACGCTCGTCGGTCTGCTGCTGGGCGATGTGCCCACCGGCCTTGCCGTCGGTGCCGCCGTCGAGCTCGTGTCCATGGGCCTGGTGCAGGTCGGCGCTGCCGTTCCGCCCGATATGGTCCTGGGCGGCATCGTGGCCGCTGCCTTTGCGTGCCTGACCGATGCTTCCGCCGAGACCGCCATGACGATCGCCATCCCGGTCGCCGTCCTGGGTCAGCTCCTCGGCATCGTGTTCCGTTCCATCATCGCCGTCCTCACCCATGTGGCAGATAGCGCGATTGATAACGGAAAGTTCAAGACCGCCTACCGTATGCACATCTGCGCCGGCTCCGGTTTGTACGCCATCATGTACTTCCTGCCGATTTTCCTCGCCGTCTTTGTTGGCACCGACCTGGTTCAGGCCATCGTCAACATGGTTCCCGAGTGGCTGTCCACTGGTCTTAACGTTTCGACCAAGATCATGACCGCCTACGGCTTGGCCCTGCTGCTCACCATGATGATCAAGAAGGGTATGACTCCGTTCCTGTTCATCGGTTTCCTGCTCGCCGCTTACCTCAACCTGTCCGTCATCGCGGTCGCTCTGATCGGTGTGTGCCTGGCTGTCGTCTTCATGGGCTTCAAGTTCAACGGTTCCCATGCAGCCGCCGGTGTCGATTCCGACTACGATCCGCTCGAAGACGACGAAGACTAAGGAGGAACACACTATGGCAACCGCAACCAAGGACGTGTCCCTGAACAAGAAGGTCAGCCAGTTCTTCTGGCGCTCCTGGGCCATCCAGGCCTCTTGGAACTACGAGCGTCAGATGAACATGGGCTTCCTCTACGGCATGGTTCCCACGCTCGATCGCCTCTATCCGGATGAGTCCGACCCCAAGCAGCTCGCTGCTAAGAAAGAGGCTTACCACCGTCACATGGCGTTCTACAACTGCACCCCGCAGACGAGCGCTTTCATCCTGGGCCTCTCCGCCTCCATGGAGGAGGAGTACGCCAAGGATCCCGAGAACTTCGATCCCGATTCGATCAACGCGGTCAAGACCTCCCTCATGGGTCCGCTTTCCGGCATCGGTGACTCCTTCTTCCAGGGCACCATCCGCGTTATCGCCTTTGGCCTGGGCGTTCAGCTGGCTCAGCAGGGCTCCATCATTGTTCCGATCCTGGCCATGCTCATCTCCATCGTCCCCTCTGTGGTGATCACTTGGTTCGCAGCCAAGATGGGCTATCAGGGCGGCCACGAGTACCTGAGCAAGCTTCAGGGCGGCGACCTCATGGAGAAGCTCATGTATGTCTGCGGCATTGTGGGTCTTATGTCCGTGGGTGGCATGATCGCTACGCTGATCGGCGCCACCACCCCGCTGCAGTTCGCTGAGGGCACCGTCGTTATCCAGGACATCCTGGACGGCATGATGCCCCAGATGATCTCCCTTGGCCTCACCGGCCTTATGTACTGGCTCATCAAGAAGAACGTCAACACCGGTTGGCTTCTCGTGATCGCCATCGTGGGCGGCATCGCCCTCTCCGCGGCCGGCATTCTGGCCTAGTCGCGACCAAGCGCCTAACCGCTTTCCCCCGGGGGCCTGCCTGGCATCCCATACCCCAGGCAGGCTTCCATCCCCAAAATGCGACAATGGGACAGTCCCCTTGTCGCATCCTCAACGGACCGGCGACTCGGTCCAAACCACGGTAACCCTGCGAGCGCCCGGCAATGTGGCGCCGCAAAAATCGAAAGGAATGTGTCAGATGTACGAGATCGACCTTAACCTCCCTAAGCAGATCGTCGCTGACGTCCTGTCCAACCACGAGATCCACAGTGTCGCCTTCGTCGGCTGCGGTGCTTCCATGTCCGACCTGTACCCCGCCAAGTACTTCCTGGCCAACAACACGGACAAGCTGAACGTTCAGATCTTCACCGCTAACGAGTTCAACTACGACACGCCTTCCTGGGTCAACGAGCACACCTTCGTGATCACCTGCTCCCTCGGTGGCTCCACGCCCGAGACCGTCGAGGCCAACAAGACCGCCAAGAAGCACAACTGCCCGGTCGTCTCCCTCACCAACAAGGCTGGCTCCGCTCTGACCGTCGACGCTGACTACGTCATCGTTCACGGCTTCCACGCCAACTTCGCTGCCAAGTGCGAGAAGCCCGGCTATGCCATCGCTCTTGCTCTCGAGATCCTTCAGCAGACCGAGGGCTATGACAAGTACGACGACATGATCACCGGCCTCACCAACGTCTTCGATCTCTGCGAGAACGCTGCTCAGTCCTGCAAGAAGCTCGCCAAGAAGTTCGCTGAGGACTTCAAGGACGACAAGATGATTTACTTCATGGCCTCTGGTGCCTCCGAGAAGATGGCTTATTCTCACGCCGCCTTCCTGTTCACCGAGATGCAGTGGATCGACGCTGCTTCCTACAACACCGGCGAGTACTTCCACGGCCCGTTCGAGGTTTCCACCGAGGGTAAGCCCTACGTCTTCCTCATGTCCGACGGTGCTACCCGTCCGATGGACGCTCGTGCCCTCACCTTCCTTAAGCGCATGGGCGCCAAGGTCGCTCTGATTGACTCCAAGGACTACGGCCTGGCCGACGCTGTGCCGGCTAGCGTCCTCACCTACTTCAACCCGCTGCTGCACCTCGCCGTTATGCGCGAGTACGGCAACCAGATCGCCGAGGCCCGTCAGCACCCGCTGACCATGCGTCGCTACATGTGGAAGCTTTCCTACTAATCGCAAGTAAGTAGACCTTACGGGTTGGTTGAGAGGGGATGGGGTTTGCGCCCTGTCCCCTTTTTGCTTTGGGGAGGGCGTGTCCGTTGCGCTGCAAAGCCCCAGATAAAACCTACCAAAATAAACCTGTCCCTTTTTGGCAGGTGGGAGGAGATGCGTATGATCAAAGCAGTGCTGTTTGATATGGACGGCGTGCTGGTCGATACCGAGTGGTTCTACAACCGTCGTCGCGTGGCGTTTATGGAGGAGAAGGGCTTCCACTTTGACGAGATCCCCGATCTTTCGGGGTCTAACGAGCCTGCCATTTGGGAGGCGCTGGTGCCCGACGATGTTGAGCTGCGCGAACGCCTGCGCGTTGAGTACAAGCAGGTCTACAGCCCGGTTCACCCTGTTCCGTATGCCGAGCTGCTCAACGAGCAGACGGAGCCGGTGATGCGTGAGCTGCACGAGCGCGGCGTGAAGTGCGCCATCGCGAGCTCGTCCTATCGCGAGCTTATTGACGAGCTGGTGGAGATTGCCGGCATTGCCGATGTGCTGGATTACACCATCAGCGGTCACGAGTGCAGCGCGTTTAAGCCCGACCCCGAGATCTACCTGCGTGCCATGGAGGCGCTGGGTGTGGAGCCTACCGAGTGCCTGGTTATCGAGGACTCGCCTTTGGGCATCGAGGCCGGCAAGCGCTCCGGCGCCCGCGTCCTGGCGCTGCGTCCGCACGAGGGCGTCAACCTCGATCAATCGCGAGCCGATGCCGTTATCGATAATCTGACCGACATTTTGGCCGCTTTGTAGTGTCAATCCGCCGCGAGAAGCACGGGTTCAAACGTTTTTTGCGGTGGACTGGCTCAATTTGGTTTCGATTTTGAGCAGTTTGGCTGCGATTCGGGCTAAGTGAGTAGAGTCTTTGGCGCAGGCCGGGCACAAAGAGCATTTTCATTAGTAAAACCGCAGGTCACAGGGGTGGCGGTTTTGGGTGTGCTCTGCAGGTCGCGTAAAGTCTACTCACTTGTAATTTGGGTCTTTGGTCGTGGGGGCTGCTGGCCCCGTTTTGGTTGTCGAGGGAGAGTGAATTGAAGCGCCCTCGCACGCTCCGTGCTACAATCGCCGACATGCCTCACAACTAGATTTGCCTTCGAAAGGAGCCCGCGTGGCGAACGCCATCGATCAGCTCACGGACCGAGTGCTCGTGCTCGGCCGTCTCACCATCGTCCGCCGCGCCATTACTGCCGTGGCGGTCACGATTTCCGCCGTTCTCCAGACATTCCTGATCCAGGCGTTCATTCAACCCGCCGACTTGCTGCCGAGCGCCCTTACCGGTGTCGCTGTGCTAATCGATCGCGTCACCTCGCTCGGTGGCATCCATATCGACATCTCGCTCGGTATGCTCGCGCTCAACATTCCCGTGGCGCTCCTATGCTGGAGCGGCATTAGCAAGCGCTTCGTCATCTTCTCGATGATGCAGGTCGTGCTCTCATCGCTGTTTCTCAACGTCTTTCACTTCGCTCCGTTTTTGGGCGACAAGATCATGCTCATCATTTTTGGCGGTGTGGTCTCGGGTCTGGGCGCTGCCATCGCGCTTAAATCCGGCGCATCCACCGGCGGCACCGACTTTATCGCGCTGTGGGTTTCCAACCACACGGGCAAGACCATCTGGGGCGTCATCTTTGGTTTCAACTGCTTTATCCTGGCGATCTTTGGCTTTATGTTTGGCTGGGACAAGGCGGCGTACTCCATCGTGTTCCAGTTTATTTCGACCAAGACCATCGACAGCTTCTATCGTCGCTACGACCGCGTGACGCTGCAGATCACGACGCGCAAGGCGGACGAGGTCATGACCGCCTATGTTGACCATTTTCAGCACGGCATTAGCTGCGCCGAGGTCATTGGCGGATACAGCCGCGAAAAGATGTATCTGCTGCACGCCGTTGTATCGACCTACGAGAGCCAGGACATTATCAAGCTGGTGTGCGACATTGATCCCGGCGCCGTGATCAACGTGTTCCACACGCTCAACTTTGTGGGCGGCTGGTGGGGAGGTCATGTCGACGAGCCCATGCCCACGGCCGTTCCCGATCCCGACAAGCCCGCGCGCATGGCCAGCAGGCAGGCGCGCCTCAGCGAGCAGGACAGCCTGCAGCAGGACGACGGCAAGTAGGGTTTTGGCATTTTACCGGCCCGGCGCAACCCTTCCGTATGAGTCCCTCGAAAGCCCCGTTGCTTTCGAGGGACTTTCGTTAGAGGCTTTAGCCTGTGCGGGGCGCGCAGCGCGCCGCATCAGAAACCACCCGC
>CALBBA010000136.1 GCA_937926755.1 uncultured Collinsella sp. | reverse complement strand
CGTAATGGCAATTCGTCTCTATGGAGTGAATCTAACAGGACATTATCTCGACAAATTAGGAGAAACTCTTTTTATAGATGGCCAGTGGGGTACATTTTGGCTTGATTTCGCCTATGTTAGAGTTCTTGTTGAATTTGGTATAATTGGCGCTTTAATCTTTACCGTAATTCTTATTCACTCCATTCGTTCCATGATCCGCAACAGGGATTATTCAAGCTTGATTCTGATTACAATTGTTCTTTTCTATGGTTTATCAGAATGGGGAGCATTCTCAGCGTCGACTGCATTCCCTCTTCTGCTCACCACCATCCCCTCTCCCATCAAGGCTTCTATGAGGTGCATCAAAACCGAAAAGAATGCTGACTCATGGAAAATTATCCCCACGACAATTCAGCGGAAAACATCCTTCTTAACGAATTAGCGACGATTTCATTTCAATTCCTTTGGTTTTCACACAAATATAAATGCTATTTGCTCAGTTCTTCCACAAATGTATAAATAAAGTAAACAACAAGAGGAAAACAGAAGATAACGTCCGAATTCCTGCGCACTTTCGGTTTTGTTCTTCGTTGAGATGTTGAAGCGGGCATGGCCCGCGTCCTGTGTACGATTTTCAGTCGCCAAACAAAGAATCGCAATTGGAAAGCAGGACGCGCAGCCATGCCCGACAGCAACATCATACAGATCGACCAGAACCTGTTCGAGACCAAACTCGACCGGCTGGTCACCGAGAAGATGACCCAGATCCTCAACGCCATGCTCGACGCCGAGGCCGACGAGATCACCGGGGCCGCCAGATGCGAACGCAAGGAGGGGCGCAAGGCGTACAGGGCCGGCCACTACGAACGCACGCTCACGGCAAAGGCGGGCAGGCTCGAGCTCAGGGTGCCGAAACTCAAGGGCGCGGTCTTCGAGTCCGCGGTCATCGAACGCTACCGCAGGCGGGGGTCCAGCGTCGAGGAGGCGTTGATGGAGATGTGCCTGGCGGGAGTGAGCACCCGTCAGGTCGACGACATCAGCAAACTGCTGTGGGGTGACAGGATGCCATCCCAGACCCTTTCCGACAAGCTCAAGCGCGTGTATGACGACATCGACCGATGGCGCACCCGGCCATTGGAATCCGAATACCCGTACGTGTTCATGGACGGCGTGTGGCACAAGCGCTCCTGGGGCGGAAGCGTGGAGAACGTCAGCGTCCTCGTCGCCATCGGCGTCAACGCGGAGGGCCACCGCGAGGTCATCGGCGTGACGGAGGGCATGAGGGAGGACGCTGCCAGCTGGGAGCAGTTCATACGAAGCATGATCGAACGCGGTTTGAAGGGCGTGCGCCTCGTGGTCGGCGACCGGTGCGCGGGACTCGTCTCCACGGTGAACTCGATGCTTCCCCGGGCGAAGTACCAGCGGTGCATGGTGCACTTCATGCGCAACGTGCTCTCGAAGGTGCCGCCCAACCACCGGGATTGGGCGTCCGCGGCCCTGAAGGCGATATTCGCCATGGAGTCCCGCGAATCCGCCCTCGCCAAGGCCGGGACGGTCGCCGCGGAGATGGAGTCCAGGAAGCTCAAGGCGGCGGCCGGCTGCCTGCGCGAGGGCATCGGGGAGACGACCGCCTACCTTTTGCCGGAATTCCCGACGGAGCACCGCAGGAGGATCCGCACGAACAACATGATCGAACGGCTGAACCGGGAGATCCGGCGTCGCACGCGCGTCGTCGGCAGTTTCCCGGACGGCAACAGCGCGTTGATGCTCATCTGCGCCAGAACCAGGTACGTCACCGCGAACGAATGGAGCACGCGCCGCTACCTCGACATGTCCCGGCTCGATGACAACCTGCAGGAAGCGAACTGATCATCGTCCCATGGACGGGCACGACCCTAAGTGCGCAAACCTTCGGGCACTACCAAACAGAACAAGTGTAATTTATATAGCTAGGTAATTATTCAAACAAAGAAAACAATTTTAAAACACACAGATGGCAAAGATTTGAGTGTGAACGTATTGGAGTCCACTGGATTCAAATTAGATTTATTCAAATTAAACCATAATTATATTATGGGATGAAAATAGTATCAGCAAAATCCACATGAAAATAAAATGTCATGTGATAGCTCACACTCAAATCCTAATCGAACAGACGGTGGTAAGCACCCATCTGTTCATTTCATGCTAACGCCATTTTAAGGAATTGCTCGGATGTCGCGCGCAGTTCATTGAGCCGTGCAACATCTAGCTTAGACACAAACGGCTTAATTCTCGTTCCGCCTTCGAAATCAGGCGGCAACAAATGCTCTTCAGGCAAGCCAAGCCTAGTGAGAAGAGTCTTCATGCGAGAACTGCTCTTCTCGGTGCCAAACGTAAGGAAAGGCTTTCCATAAAGAATAGAGAACACCGTGGCATGGAATGAGTTAGATACTATGCACGCGGCCTTGTCGATTAACGTGAGGAAGTCAGCAGGACCAATCCCCCACACGTTGATGGAATGCGCCTTATAGTGAATTGGATTCCTCGAGTAGTAAACGATAGTCAGATTTCGTTCTGATGCGAGCTCATCAATATATTTCACCATGTCTTTATTCGGCCACAGCGTATAGGCAAAGATATACTTGCCTTCTTTGAGCCTCTTCGGGAGTTCGGGTGCTTGAATATGCCGATAGTCCTTCAGATCAAGCAAAAGCGTCGGATCAAGCGTTTCGACGATGGATTTATCCGTCAATTCCTGGAATTGCCCAGCAACGGAAATCTCACGCACGGATACCGAGT
>CALBBA010000135.1 GCA_937926755.1 uncultured Collinsella sp. | reverse complement strand
TCGAGCTTGGGCGTCGAGATAAACTCGTCGGCCCAGCCCCAAATGCGCGCATCCTGACGATTGACCAGGAACAGATCGCGGCCCAGGATCTGCTCGGGCTCAACGTCCAGTTCGTCAGCGATCAGGGCGTCAAAATCTCCCTGCTTAAGGTCACCGGCGCTGATGAGCGGGCACAGGTCGACGGCTCGGTTGGGAGCAAAGCCCTCGTTAACGCCGCGGTTCATGTGGATAGCAAGGCTCGGGATAATAGCGACCTCGCGCTCGGTGGCAAGCAGACGGCTCTCGATACGGTCGCCCTCGCGCACCAGCACGCGGCCCGCGAGCGCCAGTGGACGATCGAACCAGGTGTAGTCGATCATGCCGCCGTAGGCCTCGGTGTTCAGGCGCAGCGTCTCACCCGCGCCGTCAAGCTCGGGCACGGCCTTGACCTTAAACGTCGGCGAATCGCTGTGCGACGCCGTGAGCTGAAAATGATAGTCACCGGCAACGCCATCCTCGCCCCACGTCGCGGCCAGGTCCTCGCCCACCTTAAAGGCAACAACGCTCGAGGTGTTGCGCTGCGTGTAATAGCGACCGCCCGGCTCGATGTCCCACGCCGCGTTCTCGGGCAGGTAGGTAAAGCCCGCCTCGTCGAGCTCGGCCATAATGGTCGCCGCCGTATGGAACATGCTGGGGCATGCCTCGATAAAGTCGATAAGGTCGTTGGCGGCCTCGATATCATCGGCCGTCACATGCGCGCGCTCGGGCGTTTCCTGATCCGTCATGCTCTCCCCTTTCGCTGGGTTGATGGTCCCCTCCAGCATACCCCGCCACGCCAGCGCCGCGCCTTTCATTCCATGTTTAATCCCGCGCCGCTCGCCAAGTTGAGCCATCATGCCCGTACACCTTTTGCGACAATTACGTTAACAGGACGAGAGGAGCCGTCATGAAGCCACGTAACATTGCCATCGTCTGCGGTGTTGCAGGAACCGCCGTCGGCCTTGCCGCTGCCGCCGGCATCGTTTACCGCAAGCAAATCAAGTCCGCCGCGTCGCTCAAACGCTTGACCGACTATGCGGATGGCTATGACCTGTATGCAATCGACGTCGCCTACGACTACGACCTCGACCGCATCATCGCCGCTGGCGTGCGCGACGACCAGGCCTACATCGATGCCGTGGTGGCGCAGGTGCTGCCCGGTGTGCCGGCACATGTTCAGGCGCCCCAGTTTGCTTGCAGCGCCTTTGCCGCTGTCGATGCCGAAGGACGCGTGCGCACCGGTCGCAATTACGACTTTAAGGACGATACTTCGGCGCTGCTGGTGCGCAATCACCTGCGCGACGGCTATGCCTCCATCGGCTTTGCGGCCCTCAACAACCTGGGCACCAACGCTCCGCTTGACTCCGTCGCCGGACGCACCGCTGCACTCATGGGCCCGTTTGCCCAGCTCGACGGTGTTAACGAATGCGGCGTGTCCATTGCCGTACTCACTCTGGATTCCAAGCCCTGTGACCAGGACGCGCAACGCCCCGTCATCAATACCTCGCTCGCCATCCGTCTGGTGCTCGACCGTGCCGCCACCACGCAAGAAGCTGTCGACCTGCTTTCCGCCTACGACATGCACGCCATGGCAGGACGCGATTACCACTTCTTTATCAACGACGCCGCCAGTGACGCGCGCGTAGTAGAGTGGGATCCGCGCGATCCGAACCGTGCTTTCAAAGCGACTCCTGTACGCCAGGTTACGAACTTCTACGCTTGCTATGGCGACGAAGTGCTGCCCAACCAAAAGAATGACGAGCTGGGCCATGGTAAAGAGCGCGCCGTCGCAATCGCCGATGTCCTTGACGCCCACGCCGGTGCCCAGGACGAGGCAGTCGCTTGGAAGGCCCTTCGCGCCGCAGCCCAAGAGCCCAATCCGGAAGACATCACCAGCAATACGCAATGGTCGGTCATCTTTGACAATACCGAGCCCGCTGCCGCCATCACGCTGCGCCGCCACTGGGGCGACGTCGACGCCTTTGCGCTGTAAGGAGCCAGGCCCGTCGACCTTACGTTCCCTGACGTTGCTTACATTTCCATACGCTTGAGCTAACACGTTTTACCCCCGTATCAACAGTGTGCGGGGGTAAACTTATGCGCATGTTATAACTTGCCCGGAAGGATTCATCATGCTTAGGATCGGTCTTCTTACCAGTGGCGGCGACTGCCAGGCGCTCAACGCCACCATGCGCGGCATTGTCAAAACGCTTATGACCAATAGCGAAGAGCCTATTGAGATCTATGGCTTTGAGGACGGCTACCAGGGCCTTATCTACAGCCGGTTCCGCGTCATGACGCCCGCCGATTTTAGCGGCATCCTTACCCGTGGCGGCACCATCCTGGGCACGAGCCGCACGCCGTTCAAGCGCCTGGACATTCCCGAGGCCGACGGCGTCGAGAAGGTGCCGGCAATGGTCCACACCTATCATAAGCTGCAGCTCGACTGCCTGTTTATGCTGGGCGGCAACGGCTCAACCAAGACCGCCAACCGTCTGCGCGAAGAGGGCCTCAACGTTATCGCCCTGCCTAAGACCATCGATAACGACACCTGGGGCACCGAGCTGACGTTTGGCTTTACGAGCGCCATCGACGTCGCCACCAAATGCATCGACGACATTCACACCACCGCTTCGAGTCACGGCCGCGTGTTCGTTATCGAGATCATGGGCCACAAGGTCGGCTGGATTCCGCTGTACGCCGGCGTCGCGGGCGGCGCGGACGTCATCCTGATTCCCGAGATCCCCTACGACATGGATAACGTCATCAAGACCATCGAGCATCGCATGGAGACCGGCAGCCGCTTTACCATCGTGGCCGTCGCCGAGGGCGCTATCTCCAAGGAGGACGCGGCGCTGTCCAAGAAGGAGTACAAGAAGAAACTCGCCGAGCGCACGAGCCCGTCGATCGTCTACGACATCGCCAAGGAGATCGAGGCCAAGACCGGTCGCGAGACCCGCGTCGCCATCCCCGGCCACACGCAGCGCGGCGGCCAGCCCGACGCCCAGGACCGCATCTTTGCGACCCAGTGCGGCGTCGAGGCGGCACTGGGCTGTCTACGCGGCGAGTTTGGCTACATGATCGCCCTGCGTGACGGCAAGATGTGTCACATGCCGCTCGAGGATGTCGCCGGCAAGCTCAAGTATGTCGATCCCCAGAGCGATCTGGTGCGCGAGGCCAAGGCGTTGGGCATCAGCTTCGGCGACGAATAGCCTCGGCCGAAACTGCTCTCATCGGAGACCCCAGGGCTTACCTCCCAAATCGTCCTCGGACATGTCAGGATCCCGCCGTGCGCTTCGCGCGGCGGGATCCTTCCGTCCTGCGGAAAGATTTGGGAGGTAAGCCCTAGGGCCTCCTGCGGTGACTGGGGAGGCCGAGACTATTCGTCTTCTTGCTGCGGGTGCCTGGGGTAGGATGCGGCGTGCATTTTTGGGAGTATTCAGCAGCCGAGGGTGCCTGCATACTGGATTTTGGGCGAAAGGCAGGCACCATGGGCCGCATCCTGTAAAAAAACGAGCGGCTCTAGAGGCGTTGGGACTCAGAATCGGGGCTTTCAGCGCAGTTTTGCACCCCCGCCCCCGCGCCCGCGGACCCCGGGACGCTGAATACTCCGGAATTTGCACGGCGCCCCCTGGGGTACCTGTGGGCAAAAAGCAACCGCCCCGTCAAAGTATGCATTTGGCGGGGCGGTTTATGCAAAAATGCTGCTGCGGGCGCGTCGGCAGCTCGCTAGAACTTGAATCCCAGGGCAGGTTACTCGGCGCTTTTGAGGGCGCCGACCATGTCGATCTTGTTGAGGGTACGATTGGTGGCGAGGTTGACGATAAACGTAAAGCCAAAGGAAAGCACCACGGCGAGCACGTAGCTTAGCGGCTCGACCTCAACATCAAAGTACAGCGACGGCATCTGCAAAATGTACGTAAAACTCTCGGCCAGCAAGCCGCCCAGTGGCACGCCCAGCGCGGCGCCAATTGCCGTGAGGATCAACGTCTCCTTGTTGACGTAATGGTGCACCTCGCCACGGCGGAAACCAAGCACCTTGATGGTCGCCAGCTCGCGCTCGCGCTCGGAGATATTCGTGTTGGACAACGTAAACACCACCACAAACGACAGGCACGCCGCCATAAAGGTCACGAGCACCACGACGGAATTGATAATAGTGAAGTTCGCCTCAAAGTTCTCCCAATGCTCGGCCGTGCTCGAAATCGAAAGCCAGCCGTCACTCTTAAGCTTCTTGCTAAACGCAATCTGGTCGGCCGACGAACCCTTGAGCAGCGCAAAGATGCCATTGAGGCGAACGCTGCGCCCAAACGCGCGCTCATAGGTGCTCTGCGTCATGTAAAGCGTGTTGCCCAGATAGTTAAGCGAAATGTCGCTGACCTTGACCTTGGCGACGTTGAGTGACGAATCCTGGACGTGCGCCGTATCGCCCGGTTGAATCCCCAGCACCAGCTGTGAACTCTTACTCAGATACACGTCTCCGTCACGCAAAGACAGTGGCTCTTTGGACTCATCCTCAAGGCGAACATAGTCGTCCAGATCGTTCGTGCGGTCATCGGGCACCACGATCAGCTGCACAGTCTCGCTCTTGCCGCCAAATGTAAAGGTGACGTTGTCGGTCATAATCGGCAGCGTCGAAGTCACGGTCACGTTGGAATCATTGGACGCGCTGCGCCCATCCAATGCCGCGCACGTCTGTGAAAAATCGTGGGGATTGGCGACCGCCAGCAGGTCATAGCGCGTGATATGCCCGTACTGCTTGGGCGACAGCGCGACCGACGTGTCGCGGATGCCCATGCCGCAGATCACGAGCGCCGTGCAGCCGGCGATGCCGAAGATGGTCATAAAGGCACGTTTTTTGTACCGGAACAGGTTACGCGCCGCTACCTTGTTTAAGAAGCCCATGCGGTGCCAGATAAAGCCGATACGCTCAAGCAAGATGCGCGAGCCGGCGCGCGGGGCCTTGGGACGCATAAGCGAGGCCGGGGTCTCGGCCATCTCGTGGCGGCAGGCGATAATCGTGGCGCCCACCACGCCCACAGCAAACAGCGCCACCGAGACGATTGAGGACACGATGTCGTACGAAAGCAGCATCTGGGGCAGTGAGTACATGTCGTCAAACACCGTAAACAGGAACAGCGGCAGGCCCACAAATCCGATGATGTTGCCGAGCACGCCGCCGATCAGACAAGCCCACAGCGCGTAGTCCACGTATTTGGACAGGATGCGCCCGCGCGAATAACCGAGTGCCTTATACAGACCGATGAGCGTGCGCTCCTCCTCAACCATACGCGTGGCAGTGGTAAGGCTGATGAGCACGGCGACGATAAAGAAGATAAACGGGAACACCGTGGCGATGGCCTCAATTGACGAGCTATCGCTCTCGACGCTCGAGTAGCTTGCGATGTTACCGCGGTCCTGGATGTACCAAGTGCATTCGCCCAGATCGGAAAGCTCGGCGCGGGCATCGGCGAATTGTTGGTTGGCGGCGGCGCGGCGCTGGTCCAACTCGGCCTGAGCCTGGACGCGCTCCTCGCTGCCCTCGGCCATACGGTCGATGTTGCCCTGTTCAATCCCAAAGAGCATATTCGCCTGGCGTTCGGCCGCATCTAAGCTTGCCGGCGTGTCAACCGTCAACTCCTGAGCACGTGCCTTCTCACGCTCCTCGCGGATCTTCTCGATATTGCCCTTGACCTCGTTGATCTTTGTCGTGTAGGCATCCGAATAGGAGTTGAGGCTCTTGGCTCCCTCGACGATCACGTGGACCGAGGAGTAGGAAGAAGACGTCGCGGCATCCTCGCTCACATAGAACTTATAGTCCGCCGCCGAAGCAGCGCGAAAGGCGTTGACTGACGAGTCGGAGCTCACATCAGTGGGATCGAGGACCTCGGCCGTAATGGTGTAATCGCCCGCGGCAAACTGATCCTTGGCGCTTTGGTTGGACGAGTTCGCGTCATTGGCGGCAAAACTCACCGTATCGCCGAGCTTTTTACCCGAAGCCTTCAGGAACTTCGAAGTCACCGCGACCTCATCGGCACTCTCGGGCAAATCGCCGTTCACCAGCACCGGCTGATCGATGTTCTCCTTGGAGAGACTTTGCACGACCACGCGCTCGCGCGTTGTGCCCACGGCGGTGTAAGCGGTCTCGGTGTAGATGCCCTCGGCCGTCTCGACGCCGTCGACCTCTTGGATAGCCGCAAGATCGTCGCGCGTAAGGCCATAGGTCGACTGCACGTTAATGTCATAAACATTCTGCTGGTCAAAGTAGGCATCGACCGAATCGCACAGATCCTCACAACCCGCCTTGAGGCCGCACATCACGCTCACGCCGAGCGCGGTGATGACCACGATAGACAAGAAGCGTTTGAGGCTGCCGCGGATTGTGCGGTAGATGCCACGGCGAAACACCGTCGGCACCATATCGTTTGAGCTTTGGGCAGTGCGGTAGGTCGTAAAATCCTGCTCGCGCTCCGTGTTCTGTGCGTCGCGGCGTAGGCTGTTTTGGCGGTCCTGGTCCATGGGCGCTACCACTCGATCGTCTCGATCGGCACGGGATTTTGCTGGACCGTCTCGCTCTCCACGCGACCACTCTTAAAGCGGATCAGGCGATCTGCCATGGGCGCCAGCGCGGAGTTGTGGGTGATGATAATGACCGTGATGCCTTGCTTGCGGCAGGTGTCCTGCAGCAACTGCAAAATCTGCTTACCGGTTTGATAGTCGAGTGCACCCGTGGGCTCGTCGCACAAAAGCAGCTTGGGGTTCTTGGCCAGTGCGCGTGCAATGGACACGCGCTGCTGCTCGCCGCCCGAAAGCTGCGCCGGAAAGTTGGCGAGGCGCTCACCCAGGCCAACCTGGCAAAGCGTTTGCTCGGCATCGAGCGAATCGGGACAAATCTGCGCCGCAAGCTCGACATTTTCCAGCGCCGTCAGGTTGGGGACCAGATTGTAGAACTGGAAGACAAAGCCGACGTCGGCACGGCGGTATTCCACGAGCTGCGCCTCGTTGGCGGAGCTCACGTCGCGCCCGTCCACCGTCACGGTGCCGGAGGTTACCGTATCCATGCCGCCCAGGATGTTGAGCGCCGTGGTCTTGCCGGCACCCGAGGCGCCCAGGATAATGGCGAGCTCACCGCGTTCAACGGTAAAGCTCGCGCCGTCGAGCGCGTGAATGCGGGCATCGCCCTCGCCGTACGCCTTGATGACGTCTTTGAATTCGATATAAGCCATCGATTAATTCCCATCTGGTCGGATAACTCCTTAGTATTACCCATTTCGCACCGACCAAAAAGGGGCAGGTTTATTTTGGTAGGTTTTATATGGGGAAACGGGGAGCGCAGGCAAGCGCCGGGAAGGCAGAGAAATCATCGACGGGGTCAGGCCGACCGCCAAACACAACGCACGCATCTCTATCTGTCAGCAAAATCATTCGAACAACTGTTCGTTTCTATGATATGATTCCGTTATCTAAGCAGGCCAATACGCAGAAAGGCGGCCAACATGGCGTTCGACTTTAAGAAGGAATGCAAAGAGCTCTACAGACCTGCAAGCAAGCCGAGTATCATAACTGTCCCGCCTATGAGCTACGTTGCCGTTCGCGGAAAGGGCGACCCAAATACCGAAGGTGGCGAGTATCAAAACGCCCTGCCGCTGCTTTACGGCATCGCCTATACCGTCAAGATGTCGAAGAAAGGCTCAAGGAGTATCAAGGGCTATTTCGACTTTGTGGTACCGCCGCTCGAGGGTTTCTGGTGGCAAGACTCCCCGAGCGGCGACATCGATTATGTACGCAAGGACGATTTCAACTTTATCTCGTGCATTCGCCTGCCCGATTTCGTCACCCGAGATGACTTTGACTGGGCAGTCGCGGAAGCCACGACCAAAAAGAAACTTAACTTTTCTGCCGTCGAGCTGCTTAAAGTTGACGAGGGCCTCTGCGTTCAATGCATGCACACCGGGCCCTACGACAACGAACCGGCGACCGTAGGCGCTATGAATGAATACACGACCGAGCAGGGCTATGTCCCCGACTTCTCAGACACCCGTTTCCATCACGAAATCTATCTCTCCGATCCACGCAAATGTGCACCGGAGAAACTTAAGACTGTGGTTCGTCATCCTATCAAGCGCGCTGAATAGCGTGGAGCGTCATCTCACGCGCTAGGTTTTAAGCCAGCCAACCAGCCGCCTCCTAGGCCGTCCGGTAATTATCTTGACGCGGCCCGTCGCATCTTATAAGTTTGTTTTGCTAAAGCTGGAAAGCCTCTCAACGATGCGCAACTCCAGCTCTTTTTCTATCAAGAGGCTTAAATGAAATACCGGAAGTCGCGGATATCCGTCAACGAACAAATAGCACTATTGACAGAATACAGGGGTCTTAAGTGCTCTGATCAAAGCGAACTCGAGCGAGCTTTGGTCGAAGTCGGCCACTACAGACTGTCGGCCTACTGGTTTCCCTACAAAACCAAATGCAAGTCCGGGATTACCATCTTTCGCGAAGGCACAACATTCGAAACCATCATCTACACGTATGAATTTGACCGAGCCCTCCGGCAGTTAATGTTTGATGCGGTCGGCAGAATTGAGATCTACCTCAGAAGCAGAATTGCCTATCTTGCCTCTGAGGAACGCGGGCCTTTCTGTTACCCAGATGTCGCCATAACGAGGCTCAACTCGGCATGTCCATCGCGCTTTGCGCCGCGCTGGGCTACGCAGCCGTCTTTGGCAGCGCCACCAATACGCTGCTCGCACCCATCCTGATTGGCTGCGAAGTCTTCGGTTTCGGTAATCTGCCGGCATTCTTCATCGTCTGCGTCGCGGCTTACCTGTTCAACATGGATAAGTCGATCTATGCCCTGCAGAAGCGGGCGTAGAAAGATGTCCAAGCAAGTGGTCTCAACCGGAAACGGCATCCCACTCTAAGGCTGTATTCCGGGACACGGTTTCCGTTTGGGACGCCATTCGGAAAGCGCATCCCGTTCTTTCACGGCGTCTTGGCTATGCAAAGTGCTCGAACGTTATTCCTCGTACGCGCCCTCGAGCCGAAGCAGCCACTCTTTGCGATCAAGTCCGCCGGCATATCCGTTGAGCGATCCGTCGGCGGCAACCACGCGATGGCACGGCACGATAATCGAAATGGGATTACGCGCGACCGCAGCCCCCCCCGCACGAGGAGACACAACGGGGTCCTCGTTTCCCGGTACACGATGTCGAGCCGCAACACGCTGGGCAATCTCGCCATACGTGGCGACCTCGCCACGCGGAATAGAAAGCAGCTCGTACCAAACTTCACGCTGAAACGCCGTACCGATCATATGTAACGGCGGCGTATACCGAGGCTCCTGCCCTGCAAAATAAGCATTCAGCCAAGCCCAAGAACGCTCAAGCACCGAAGAAGCCGCACCATGGGCCGGATTCGCCGAAGACATGCCACCAATACCGGAAACCGCATCGGTACCTTCAACATGCTCTGCATCTTCTTTGAGAAGCGTAGAGCCAAAGTGCTCCTGTCCCTCAAACCAAAGCCCTGTCAAACCACGGCCATCAGCGGCAAGCAAAATCTCGCCCAAAGGCGAAGCAAACGTCGTCGTGACCACCAGCGGCTCCTTTCAAAACTTCGCAAACATAATACCGCGAATTGTGCAGACAACCCCGCAGATACGTCTGGGCGGGCTCGCAATTGCTTAAGCGAGGCTGTTTTCCCCAATCAAGCGAAGAAGACGCGGGGCATCGACGCCAGAGCGGTACCTCTATCAGCTGAGCTCTAATACTTTCCCGAGAAGTGAACGAGTAAAAACGAAGCCCCGGAGCATCCACACCTTTAGACCATAAAACCGCAGGATTCGCGCAGCAAAACCGCAGGAAATAGCGGTCAAAAAATGTCAATGCTTCGGGGGTCCAAATAAGGTCGTTCACTTCTCGGCAAAGTATTAGACCCCGATTCACCCCAACCCCAAAGTCGCCCCAGGCAGCAGGCGCGACAGCGCCGCGGCTGCCGTCACGGCCCCGCAGTCACCCCAGGCAGCAGGCGCAACGCGCCGCAGCTGCCGGCCGCACCCCACAGTCCCCCCAAGGCGGCAGGCGCAAAGCGCCGGGGCCGCCGCCGGAACCAGGGCCCGCAACAGCCACGTCCCCCCCACATCAGCCCAGCGGCCCCAACCAACAACGGCCCCATCGCAGACCGCTCGCAGCAGCGTCACCGCAGGCGGGGGCCGGGCTCAGTTTTCAGAACACTCCGCAGACCAGTGTGGCGCCTTGTCCGCGGCTCCGAAGGAGCAGGACAAGGCGCCACACATGGTCGAGGACGTTCTGAAAACCAAGCCCGGCCCCCGCCGGACAGGTCACACTACTCGCAGAGCAGCTTAGCGATCTGGACGGCGTTGGTTGCCGCGCCCTTACGGATTTGGTCGCCGCAGCACCAGAAAGTGATGCCGCGCGCAGCCTCGGGGTTCGAGATATCGCGGCGCACACGGCCGACCCAGATCAGGTCCTGGTCGGACGTATCCATCGGCATGGGGAAGCGATCGTGCGCATCCTCGGCGCTCATGTCGTCAACCAGCTTCACGCCCGGAGCGGCAGCCAGCGCAGCACGGGCCTCGTCAACCGTAATGTCACGCTCGAACTCGAGCGTAATGCTCTCGGAGTGCGAACGCAGCACGGGCACGCGCACACAGGTGCAGTTCACGCGCAGCTCGGGCAGATGCATGATCTTGCGGCCCTCGTTTTGCAGCTTCATCTCCTCGGAGGTAAAGCCCTCCTCCTTGACGCCGCCAATCTGCGGAATCAGGTTGCTCGCCAGCTGGGCGGCAAACGCGCACGGCTCGGGAATCTCCTCGCCGCGGCCCAGGGCGGCCAGCTGAGCCTCGAGCTCGGCCATACCGGGAGCGCCGGCACCCGAAGCCGCCTGATACGTCGAGACGATCATGCGCTTCACGCCGGCGAGCTGGTGCAGCGGCCACGTGGGAACCAGGCCGATGATGGTCGCGCAGTTGGGGTTGGCAATAAGGCCGTGATGCCACTTGATATCGTCGGCATTGATCTCGGGCACGACCAGCGGCACCTCGGGATCCATGCGGAAGGCATGGCTGTTGTCGACCACGACGGCGCCGCGCTTGACGGCCTCAGGCAGCAGCTCCTTGGCGATATCGTCGCCGGCAGCGCCGAGCACGATGTCGCAGCCCTCAAAGGCCTCGGGGCAAGCTTCCTCAATCACGATCTGCTCGCCGCGGAACTCAACGGTCTTGCCCGCGGAGCGTGCACTTGCCAGCAGCTTGAGCTTACCGACTGGGAACTCCTGCTCGTTAAGGCACTCGAGCATCTGGGTGCCCACGGCTCCCGTCGCGCCCAAAATAGCAACCGTGTACTGTTTCATGCTTCCCCCTTTAAAGGTTGTGGCTTTTGCCCGCACGCCGAGCAGGCCGATTATTGTTGCCAGTGTATACAAGAACGGGGCGGGCACGAAACCCGCCCCGTCGAAACGAAACCGAAACGAAACGCCCCGCCGTAGATTTTTGAGACATGACCCAAAAATCCACCGAGCAGCCGCTACTTTTTGAGCGCGGCCAGGGTGGGATCGACCGGCGCGGGAGCCTCCAAATCGGAGACCTTCACAATGCCGTTCTCGTCGGAGAAGGCACGGTAAATGGTCCGAATCGCCAGGTCGAAGTCCTTCTCCTCGACACCGATAATGATGTTGATCTCGTCGCAGCTCTGCGAAATCATGCGCACGCTCACGCCGGCCTGGCCAAGCATGCCAAACAGGTGGCCCGAGATACCTGCGCGGCCGCGCAGGTTACGGCCGACGGTCGCGATGAGCGCCAAGCCCTCGACAACCTCGATCTCGAGCGGCTCGACCTCCTGCTGAATGTCGCCCACAAGCGAGTACAGCGAGTCGTGCACATCCTGCTCCTGCACCACAGCGCCAAAGCGGTCGACACCGGTGGGCATGTGCTCGACGGAAACGTCATAGCGTTCGAACACCGAAAGTGCACGGCGCATAAAGCCAACGCGGGGCTTGGTGCGGTCGCGGGCAACGTTGATGGCGACAAAGCCACGCTTGCCGGTCACGCCGGTAATGATGGGCTCCGCCTCGCCCTCATCAGCCGTCTCGCTAATGATGGTGCCGGGGTCCTGCGGCGCATTGGTGTTCTTGATGACCAGCGGAATACCAGCCTCGCGCACGGGGAACACAGCCTCCTCGTGCAGGACGCTCGCGCCCATGTACGAAAGCTCGCGCAGCTCCTCGTAGGTAACGCGGGCGATGGGCTGAGCCTCGGGCACAATGCGAGGATCAGCAGAATAGAAGCCCGAAACGTCGGTCCAGTTCTCGTACAGATCGGCTCCCAAGCACTTGGCCAGGATCGAGCCCGAGATATCGCCGCCGCCACGATCCAGCAGCTTAATCTGGCCCTCGCGCGTCGCGCCGTAGAAGCCAGGCATAACGAAGCCGCCCTGCTGGCCGTACTCCTGCACCAGATCGGAGGTGCGGTTCATGCTGAGCGTACCGTCGTGATGGAACGCCACAACCGTCGCGGCGTCCAGGAACGGTAGGCCCAGGTACTCAGCCATCAGGCGAGCGGTGAAGTACTCGCCGCGGCTCACAAGCTCCTCGGTGGAGTAGCCGCCCGAGCGGGCGCGCTCGGCAAAGGCCGCGAACTCCTCGCGGATGGGATAGGTGAGCTCCAACTCATCAGCGATATCAAAATAGCGCTGGCCGATGTCCTCGAGTAGCTCCTCGCACGACACGTGGTACTTAACGTGCGCATTGACCAGATAGAGCAGGTCGGTCACCTTGGTGTCGCCCTTAAAGCGGCGGCCGCAGGCGGAAACCACCACAAAACGGCGGGCAGGGTCGGCGTCGACGATGGCCTTGATCTTTTTGAAGTGTTCGGCGTCGGCGACCGACGAGCCGCCAAACTTGGCAATCTTAATCATGGGCTGGAGGTTACCTTTCTAAAAAGCCTCTGCGAACCTATTTTGCGCGCTCTGATACCATGGTTTCACCGATTGGGACCAAGGCATCCGAGGAGCAGTGTTATATGGGAACTTATCATAGTACACGAGGACGCACTTTATCGTGCTCAAGTAAGGTGGCAATCCGCACCGGCATCGCTCCCGACGGGGGTTTGTTTGTCTCGGACGAGCTCGGCACCCAGCAGGTCGATATCAGCTCGCTTGCAGCTAAATCGTACTTTGAAATCGCTCAAGATGTGTTGGGAATGTTACTGAATGATTACACGGCCGAAGAAATTTCGGCGTGTGTCGACGAGGCATACCGCGGCACGTTCGCGAGTGAAGAGGTTACGCCGCTCGTCAAACTCGACACAGCGCCGGGCGCTGACGCCCCTCAGACCTATGTGATGGAGCTCTTTGGCGGCCCCACAAGCGCCTTCAAGGATGTCGCCCTGCAGATGCTCCCCCGTCTGATGGCCCGCACTTCCGCCAAGGACGGCGGCGCCGAGCGCATCATGATCGTCACCGCCACGTCGGGCGACACGGGCAAGGCCGCGCTCGCCGGTTTTGCCGACGCTCCGGGCACGGGCATCACCGTCTTTTATCCCGAGGGCAAGGTCAGCCGCGTCCAGAACCTGCAGATGTCCACCCAGGAGGGCGGTAACGTCGCCGTCTGCGGCATCCGCGGCAACTTCGACGACGCCCAGAGTGCCGTCAAGCGCATCTTTGCCGATAAGGAGCTGGCCGAGCGTCTTGAGGCCGCCGGCACGGTGCTTTCGAGCGCCAACTCCATCAACGTCGGCCGCCTGGTGCCGCAGGTCGTCTACTACTTTGCCGCCTATGCGCAGCTGCTGCGCGCCGGCGCCATCGAGGCCGGCGACGCCGTGGAGTTCTGCGTGCCGACCGGCAACTTTGGCGATATTCTGGCCGGCTACTACGCCAAGCGCATGGGTCTGCCCGTCGCCAAGCTCATCGTCGCGAGCGACAAGAACAACGTGCTCGCTGACTTCCTGACTACCGGCGTCTACGACCGCAACCGTCCGTTCTTCACGACCATCTCGCCGTCGATGGACATCCTTATTAGCTCCAACCTGGAGCGCATGCTGTACTTCCTGTCCGATGGCGACTGCGAGCTCGTTGCCGGCCTTATGGAGCAGCTTGCCCAGACGGGTCGCTACGAGGTTCCCGCCGACCTGCTGGCAAAGATTCAGAGCGTCTTTGGCTGCGGTTGGGCCAGCGAGGACGAGGTCCGCGCTGCCATCAAGAACTGCTGGGATGCAAACGGCTATGTGATCGACCCGCACACCGCTTGCGGCTATCACGTCTTTGAAAAGGTCGCCCCCGCCGAGGGCACCAAGGCCCGCGTGCTGCTTTCGACCGCAAGCCCCTACAAGTTCCCGCGCGCCTGCTGCGACGCCCTGGGCCTTAACGTTCCCGAGGACGACTTTGAGGCCATGCGCGTGCTCGAGCAGGCCACCAATACGGTCGCACCGGCACAACTCGCCGAACTCGAGTCCAAGCCCGTCCGCTTCGAAGACGTCTGCGACGTTGCCGACATGGCCAACTACGTAGAGCAGGCTGCAAAAAAGATGGCTACCAACTAAACCCCATATAAGGCGCCGGCGAAAGCCGGCGCACTTTCTTTTAATTTGGCTCCCCAGCGCGGTGAGGAGACGGCGTAGGTCGGTTTCACGCTTGCTCCGTCGCGAGTTCCGCACGAGCCGAAGGCCACTAAATGTGGCCTTCGTGCGAGCAGGACTGTCCGAGCAGCGGAGCAAGCGTGAAACCGACCCCCAGGAGGACCAACAACAATGATCAAGATCACCGTCCCCGCCACCAGCGCAAACCTAGGCATTGGCTACGACACCCTCGGCATGGCCGTCAGCCTCTACTCGCACTTTACCTTTGAGCGCGCCGACAAGCTCACCATCACGGGCTGCCCCGAAGAGTTCCAAAACGAGAATAACCTGGTCTATGTAAGCTTTGTCGATGCTCTGGCCGCCTGGGGCGAGCCGGCTTTTCCCGTTGCCATCGACATTCAGACCGACGTGCCCGTCGCCCGCGGCCTGGGTTCCAGCTCCACCTGCGTCGTCGCTGGCATCATGGCGGCCGCCGCGCTGACGGGCCACACCGTCGACCGCGCCGAGCTCGTCCGCATTGCCACCGAGGTCGAGGGCCATCCCGATAACGTCGCCCCCGCCATCCTGGGCGGCGCCGTCTGCTCCTTTACTCCGACCGATTCGCTCCCCCAGTGCCTGCGCTACGAGGTGAGCGATCGCTTGCGTTTTATTACCGTGATTCCGCCCTACGAGGTACATACGAGCGAGGCGCGCAAGGTCGTGCCGCAGGAGATTCCGCTCTCCACCGCCGTGTGGCAAATGGGCCGCATCGCCGGTATGACGCGCGGCTTGGAGACTGGTGACCTCGACCTGATTGCCGCCGCCAATGACGACCGCATCCAGGAACCCTATCGTCGCCGTCTGATTCCCGACTACAACGCTGTGCGCGACACCTGCCTTAACGGCGGTGCCAAGACCATCTGGATCAGCGGTTCGGGCTCGACCCTTATGGCTGTGACCGACGATACCATCGTGGCAAAGTTCCTGCAGGTCAAGCTGCGCGAGCAGTTCCCCAAGTGCGATACGCATATTCTGACGTGCGACACGGAAGGCGCCCAGATCGAATACCTGTAGCGCCCTGCCTCATTGCTCTCACCGGCCCCCTTGGGGCTTCCCCTGAAAACGTCCTCGATCATGAATTGCCCCGTCGTGCGCTTCGCGCGACGGGGCAATTCGATCTGCGGATTGTTTTCAGGGGAAGCCCCAAGGGGGCCTGCGCAGCCTCGACAGGATATCGCATTCGCTGATTTAATCTTGCGTTCCTTCGGAGCAGCGGACGAGAGGCCTTCGCGCTGCGGAATAATTTTGAGGGGAACACCCGACCATCCCTGCGTTTACCTTGCTGAGGATGTCTACAGGGACCCACGCTTTGAAGGGGCGCCGGGCAGATAGGGGCTTTTTAGGTTACACAATCAACTGTTTATCCATGCTACTATTTAACTAGGCATCGCAGTATGGAGGTGGTCAAAGTGTTACGCACACTCAAAGCTTCGTTTTTCCTCTCGATACTTTTGATATTACCGATATGTTTCTCGTTTAGCCCTTCGACTGCTTATGCTGCAGAAAGCGATGCTGTCGCAATTTCTGGCGCAACCCAAGATTTTGATTTAACGAAAGGTCCCGAGCAGTCTCATCAAATCAAGCTTAAGGATGGGACCGTTGCAGTAATAGGAATTAAAAAAACTAATGAGCCCAGCCTGATATGGGACAGTTACTACAACAATGCATCTGGAACTTGGACTATCTATTACAACAGTCCTTTTATTTATCGCGAATTCAAGATCAAGATAGCGAACTCGCTCATTACCAGCGCTTGGGGACAAAACTATTCGACTTTCGGTTGCACGGTAACAAACGAGTCCTTTAAATGGAACTCTAAGCAGGCGACATATCGACTCAATTATGAATCGATGGGGGTTGCGTCCAGCGTCGCCGTGTTGCAAGCGACCATGGAAGGCAGCACGCTCCACACCTATGCAAACTAGACTCACATCAATTGAGGAAGTTCAATGATCCCAATTCCTGCACGCTCAGACATTATGATCGCTCTCGTTTGGATTCTCATCGGAGTGCTTATTTGGCGTATCTGCAAATGGGTTAATAACAAGAAATAGTTGATAAAACGTATATGCCATTTATGCGATGCTTGGGGCCGTTAAATCGGCCCCTATTTCTATAGCTTTTTAAGCAGCAGTCACCCATTTGGAAGTCGCAATGCCATTCATACGATTTCGGCCCTTTAAGCCGCTTTCTATTGGTAGGGACTCTTGCTGGTAAGGAGCGCTTACTAGATATAAACCTTGGCAATATATTGGGTTACGCTGCGCTGGTTTCTTTGTATTCGAAGACTGGCTCTAGGAGATCTTCGATGTTGCAGTGGAGGGCTTTTGCTATGGCTCTTACGCTTGTTACCGAAGCTTCATTGATGTTTCTCTGGCGCTGCTCGTACATTTGGATTGAGCGGAGTGACACACCCGATTCGTATGCCAGATCTTGTTGGGTTTTCTTGAGTCTCTTTCTTGCTAACGCAAGTTTGGTTTGCCTGGACGCTTTTTTCGCCATATCGCAGACGAGACGAGCCACGCGTTCCTCCGAGGCTTCGTGCCAGGGGCAATACAGACTGCGCAGCACATCAAATGGAACGACATGCAGCAAATCTTCGAAAGACTCTCCTAAGCGCCACTGCAGGTATGCCAGCATCCAGCCTGTCCAGTATTCCGGTGTCTTTTCGAATTGGTAGGTTCGATTTGGCATCGGCCTTGATTGATAGCCGGACCTTTCGGCAATGAGCGCGAACAGCTCAACGCCCGATTTTCCCGACACTACCCATGCATTGCCGCGCTCAAACTCTCGAGCAACCCCGCTCAGGCAAAAGAGTTCAGCAACTTCCGATCCTTCTGCTCCATAGTCATTGACGGCATAGTCAAAGCAGTCACCGAGGTTGTTCATTGCATCCTCAAGGTAGTAGACGGGGTATGTCCTACTCGGCCCACAATCCGTTAACTCTTGGATCATTTAAATCAACCCTCCCTGCCATTAAATCCCTAATGTCGATACCTTCGGAATCGAACCCGTTAACCGTATCCAAGTATTTGCGTCGAGCATTCTGCTCACGCTCAAAACGCTTGGGATAAAACTCAGACCCCGAAGCCTGCTTCCAATCGCAGAATCTAATCACCGAAAAAGCGCGCTCGCTCATAAGAGCATATTGAATACCCAAATCACCCAAGCGCATGATACGTTGCAGCTGTCTGAGCGATATCATGCCGCTGACAAACTGTCTTGCAAACGAAAAATAGGAGTCGTCAGCGCGATAGCCCCGAATAACGTCATATGAAGAAATATCAATCAGGCAGTTATCAAGTAGAAATCGTAGCCCTTCGCGCGCCAATGGCGTCGAGACATTGAACTCTCTGTTATTCGCCAGAATTGCAAGCCAGTTGAGAATCGAGAACTCACCTGATTCCAAATCCAAAATCGCAAGACCATCTAAATCAAGCTCATATCGATTCGCAATGCCATCAGACTCGGTCCGACATGCCCATTCCATCGCCATTTCCTCATGTGGCGTGCAATAAAACCCACGCCCATAGTCGTTGAACTGTCTACATCTATCCAGCGATGGATGTTCGACAACAACCTCCGACCCGTGCCATAGCTCCATAGCGACCTCCAAAAAATATCACCTCAGTGATAGTTTACCAATAACTATCACTGAGGTGATATAGATAGGAGCTTTGGGGGGGTTAACCTGATTAGAGGCAAGCCTCAGCGATGCGGCGCTTGAGCTCGTCGATGCCCACACCGGTCTGGGAGCTTGTGATGATCACGTTCTCGGCCGGGACGTTGAGCTGCTTTTTGATGGCTGCTGCTTGGCGGGCCTGCTGGGTGCGGCTGAGTTTGTCGGCCTTGGTGAGGCAGACGATAAAGTTGAACTCGTTGCCCTGTAGGTAGTCGATCATGTCGTGGTCGAGCTTGCTGGGGTCGTGACGAATGTCCACCAACGAGACGACCAAGTTAAAGCTGCGCTCCGAGTCGAAGAAGTCGCCGATAAGCTCTGCCCAGCGGTCGCGCTCGGCCTTGGAACGACGGGCGAAACCGTAACCCGGCAGGTCCACGAAATGCACGTCGTCGGCCTCAAAGAAGTTGATGTTGCTCGTCTTGCCCGGCGTGCTGGAAACCTTGACCAGGTTCTTGCGGCCAAAAAGCTTGTTCATAATCGACGACTTGCCCACGTTGGAGCGGCCGACAAAGCTCACCTCGGGGCAGGTGGATTCGGGAATCTGCGAAACCTTGCCGTAGCTGGCGACGAACTTGGCAAGCTGGTAGTTAATGGAATCGGCCATGGACACTCCTTGGTCGTAGGTTCTTACAAAAGAGCGCGCTAATAGATAGCAGCGATACGGCGGACGATATCGAGCGTAATGCCACTCGCGGTACGGGCATACTCGAACAGGTCGAACTCACGGTCGCAAATCGCATCGTACGCCTCGTCACAATTATCGCTGATAGCGCGCAGCACCAGGCAATCGACACCATTTTTGGTTGCGACATGGGCAATCGCCGCGCCCTCCATGCCAACACAATCGGCATGCGTCGCCTCGATAGCGTCGTTGCGCATGGCGGCGCCCGTCACAAAGCGGTTACCCGTGGCAATCGTGCCGACCAGGAACTGCTTTGTGCCCTCGTTCGAGGCGGCTGCATTTGTCGAAGCGTTGACAAAGCCACGCTCAGCAAGCACATCGGCAGCAATATCGACCAGCGCAGGCGTCGAGCAAAACTCCTCGAGCCCCGGTGCAGACTCGGCGATAAGCGCGGTATCGGTATCCAGATAGCGTAGGCATTTGCCGATAACCACGTCGTCGATATGGAGCTTAGGGTTCAAACCGCCCGCGATACCCGAGAGCACAACGGCCTGCGGGGCATATTTACTAATGAGATGCTGTGTTGCGGCGGCGGCATTCACCGTGCCCATACCCGCCGTTGTGGCAACAACTGTCAGGCCGTCGAGCCCGCCGGTCACAACGTTCAAGCCCGCCTCCTGTACCATGCAAACGTTACTCAACTCTTCCTTAATCTGCATGATCTCTTTTTCGAGCGCACCGATAATCGCGATGGTAGCCATGCCATTCCCCAAACCTATACGAAATTCTCAACCACGGTATGGTACCAGCATTTCGTTTGACCTCGTCAAACGAACACGCTAGGCCAGTGCGGCTCGCGTATCAAACAGAGCCTTTGCAATCGCTGTCGTAACCTCGCTCGAGTGGTCGCTCCACGGCATCGATGTCATGATGCTCATGACATAGGTACGGCCATCGATGTCGATAAGGCCCGCATCGCATGTCGAATAGCAACCATCCTCGCTAATCCAGCCTGCCTTGTTGCGCACCAAGGCTTGGTCGTCCGCAATGCCATCGCGAATAAACGATCGGGTCGTAGAGGTCAGAAGGCCCGATAGCCATTGCGACGTCTCGGTATCACGGCTCAAATACTCGCTCATCTCGCGCCACAACTTGGCCGAGGTGCGCGGGCAATAGGTGGGAAAATCACTCATCGGATCGAGTGCGGTATCGTAATCGACGCCAAGACTGACAATCCAATCCTCGTAACCGACACGGTCAAACGCCGCGCGTAACGCAATAAACGAATCGTTGTCCGAATTAACGACCGCGGCCTCGATCAGGTCGCGCACCGTCTGCCAGCCCATACTGTAGCCGCCATAGGTGCCAAGGGATTCATCGAGTGAGACCTGGCCCGTCTCGACCAGTGACTCGCAGACGTAGAGTACATAGAGCGCCTTATAACTGCTCGCACCGTACACCTCGGCATCCGCGTTATACGTCACGCCCTTGCCGCTCGTCAGATCGTAAAACACCACGCCCACATCGCCCAGCTCCTGCGCCTGACTCAGGGCATCTTGGAGCGCGGCGAGGCTCTCATCCTCCAGGGCGGGGATCTGGTCATCAACTAGTGAGAAGGTCTGCACGGTATCGCCTGAGGGAATATCGTTAAAGTCCGCCTTCGAAAGCCTCGTCTTGAGGCTCGCTGTCGACAGGGTTTGGCTTGCGGTGGCTTTAGATTCAGAGACCTTTTTGTTTTGCGTCTGTACCGTTGACGCATCTGAGTGTGCCATTCGCTCCGACGCGTAGGTTTTGGCGGTAATTCCGAGGATAATAACCGCCAACGTCAGCATCCCAATGGCGGCAATCTTCGCCACGCGGGTGCGAGCGTCAGCAAGGCCACGCGAAGACGTGCCCTTCGTCTCATATCTGCTGCTATGCTGCGGCACATACTCGTCCCGCGATGCGTTTTTTCGCACGTGGTCTCATGACTGCTACCGTTTATATACGATCAGCATAATACCGAGCAGGCATTTCTTTCCAAAGATATTCAGCGGCGTTTAAGGTGTCTTTAAAGAAACCACAAGCGTATTTATCCAAATGGCACGATTCTGTTGCGCATCTCCGCCCAAAACGCAGTTGCGGTGGAATAGTTCCTATTTGGGCGGCATAAGCCGAAAAACAAGAACTATTCCACCGCAACTTGACGGGGCTCTTTAGCAATCAACTAGGTGCCCGGGGGCACTCATTTAAGTCTGTCCCCAATGAGCGCTGCTAGCCGATGGCGTTTTTGAGTTCCGCATGGCGCTTTTTCATGCCCGTCATGACGGCGTTGCGCAGCTCGGGCATGCGCGCGGTATCCATCTGGGGCACGCCCTCGAGCTTATAGGGAATGCCCAGCTGCTCATACTTGACAACGCCCATCGTGTGATACGGCAGCATTTCCAGGCCCACCACGTTGTGCCATGGAGCGATCAGACGACCGAGCTTCTCGCACTCCTCAACCGTATCGGTAATGCCCGGCACCACCACGTGGCGGATAACGACCTTAATCTTGCGGCGCGCAAGCTCATCACCAAACGCCAGAATGCGTGCGGGATCGCAACCGGTCAGCTTTTTATGCTCGACGGGATCGGCGTGCTTAATGTCGAGCAGCACCATATCGGTCTCGTTGAGTACGGCATCGAACTTCTCGGGATGCGCGGGATCGAACGCATAGCCGCAGCTATCCAAGCAGGTATGCACGCGACCATCGGGGTTGTTGTGCATGGCGCGGAACAGGTCGGCTAAAAACGCGGGCTGCAGGAGCGGCTCGCCGCCGGACACCGTAATACCGCCGCTGCGGTAAAACTCATGGTTGCTCTGGAACTCGTCCATCAGGTGCTCGACGGTCACCATGGTGCCGCCGTTAACCGACCAGGTGTCGGGGTTGTGGCAATACGCACAGCGCATGGGGCAGCCCTGAACAAACACCACAAAGCGAATGCCGGGACCGTCGACCGTACCCATCGTTTCAATCGAATGTACGCGGCCCAGGGCAAACGCGGAGTCCTCAGGACGAGCGTCCACACCCTCGAGCGTCATCTCTGCCATTCCCGCTACCTTGCCTCTCATTGGTTTTAGCTACATAAATGCCAGAATCATTCTAGCCCATACGTATGATGGCGAAACGGTTTAGCGGTCAATTGGGTTGTTCTATTTGGCCACACGCAAGAGCGGCGGGAAGGTTGTCGCACCCCGCCCGCCGCCGAGGCAATAGAAATCGATAGACGCCAGGCCTTACGCTTTAAGCGTGAGCACCGCACCGAAGGCGGTCGGGCCGCAATGGCTCGAGATGACGCCGCCGACCTGAGTCCAGGTAATGTCCTTAAAGCCCAGGTCGTGCGCATAGACTTCCATGTCGTCGCGCAGCTCCTGGGAAAGGCCTACCGAATACGCCAGGCCAATGTGCGAGTAGTCAATCTCGCCCTTCGCAACCATGTGGTCAATAAAGGCGCGGGCGCACTTGAGCATAGAGCCGCGGAACTTCTTGGTTGCCACGAACTTGCCGCCCGTCACCTCAATGCAGGGCTTAATCTTGAGCAGGTGGGCGCCAAGGAACGCGACGTTTGACAAGCGACCACCTGCCTTAAGGAAGGCAAGGTCGGTAGGAACAAAGCCCAACAGCACGCGGTCCATGACGGAATTCGTAAATGCAAAGATCTCGTCGACGGTGGCATCGGGGTGAGCCTCGATGTATTTGGCGGTCTCGACGACAACGAGCGACTGGCCCACCGAGACAAAGCGCGTGTCCATGGAGAACACGTAGTCGCGCCCCTGAGCCGCAATCTTAGAGGACTGATGCGAGCAGGTCGTGGCCTCGGAATATGCAAGATGCAAAATAGTCGCGTCGGGCTGCTCGGCATGGATGCGGTCGTACACATGCGCAAAATCCGCTGGCGAACAGCCACTGGTCTTGGGCATCACACCAAACTCGTTGCAGCGCGAATAAATCTCGAGCGGATCGATCGAGCCGTCCTCGACGGTCTCGTCACCAATCGTGACATGCATGGGCACGCGCACGATGCCGTAGCGCTCGCAGAGCTCCGGCGTTACATCCGACCCAGACTCAACCACGATTACGTACTTGCCCATTATCATCACGACCTATCTCAACGTCGACTTTCCAATACCAAGCACAGGCCACCGCACTGTTGTGCAACAGCATCTAAGCGCCAAAGAGACGCCGCCCCTTGCACACAACAAAGGACAGCGTCTCCCTGGAAAACTCCGTGCTTATCTGAGATTCTACACGGTTTATTAAGGAGTGTTACTTATTCCGCAAACGGTAGCTATACGCGATAAACGGTAGTTGGCCGCGACAACTGCGACACATTCCGTCCAGCAAATCCAATCGTGCTCCACGCACGGTTAATGCACGAGGCGGTAGAAATTCATCGATGCCGCACCCTCGGCGTGCAGTTCCATCGCCGGAACCGTCGGCGAATAGGTACGGCTCGTAAGTGCCGCCTCGCCGCCATTTGCAAAAATCTCGACCATCGTAGTGTCCGAAAGCACGCGTAGGTCGCGAAGCTCGCTGAGCTCGATCAACCTCTGGTCGCGCCCATAGCCTTCGTCACCCATGTCGAGGGTAAGCATCCCGTCCGCATAACGCACATAGACGCCCTTTCGAATCTCGAGCTCGACCATCTTGGCGCCCTCGCAGGAAACCACGACATCAAACAGGCGTCCCGGCTCCTCAACGGTTTCACCGCCTGTCGCGCGAACGCAGTCGCCACGCATTCTCTCAATCTCGTGCGCCGGCTGCTGGCAGAGCTTACCATCGCGCATGCTCAGCTCTCTCGGCACCGTCAACGCGCACTGCCACCCGCGCGCCACCGTCGGGCTTTCCGCCGTCGCATCGGGGCAACCCGACCATCCGATCATCAAACGCCGACCTGCAGCGTCCTCAAAGGACTGCGGGGCATAGAAATCAAAACCGGCATCGACCATCGGAGGCATGCCCTGCCCGGCGATCTTAAAGCTCGGCGCCTCCCAATCGGCCTCGATGGAGAACCACACGCACTGGTGCGGATTGCGGTAACGCCATCCATCGGCGGACACACCCTGCGGACAGCAAACGAGAATAAGCTCGCCATCGAGCTCAAACAGATCGGGGCACTCCCACATAAAGCCAAACTTCTCGCCCAACTCAATGCGCGTCGCATAGCTCCAGTCCTCTAGATCGCGCGAAGTATAGACAAGCACACAGCCACGATCGTCTTTCGTACGAGCGCCCAGAACCATGTAGTAGATACCATCGTGTTCAAGGATTTTGGGGTCGCGTACGTGCGTTCCGATATCCTCGGGGTAATCGACCGGCCCAACAGCTATGCGCTTCTCGCCCAATTCGTCGGGATTCTCGGCAACCATATGAATCTGGTTTTGCTCACGGCCCGTCAACACGTAGTCGTAATCATCGCGGTCAAAATGCTTGACGTTGCCGGTATAGAAGTAGTGAATCTTGCCATCACGTACAAAGGCAGAACCAGAATACGCTCCGCTCGAATCCAAATCGGAATCGGGGAACAGCACGGGGCCGTGATTCTCGTACGTCACAAAATCCTTTGTCGTCAGATGGTTCCAAAGCACTGGACCGCCATGCGCAGCATCGAAAGGATCGTATTGATGATAGATGTGATACGTATCACCAATCTGAACCAAACCGTTGGGGTCGTTGAGCCAGCCAAGCTCAGGCTCCACATGGAACAGGAGCCTATCGGGGTCGGACGCGATGCGACCCGCCGTCTCATCCTGTCCGGCACGCCACTGCTCATAGTCCGCGCGTGTCACCTTATTTTTTTGATTAAACATCGCCGTTGACTTTCTCGTCTATGGGGAAGGACGCTCGACTCACACGAGTCGAACGCCCTTCCTCAAATGGACTTATCCTCAGATTACACTGAACGGCGCAACTAGAAGCTAACGTCGAAGCCAGCGCCAGCGCCCTCTTCATCGGTGGTCGGCACGCCCTTTGCCTTGTTGTAGGCAAAGATCAAGACGATCGGCACGATAAAGGCGATGAGATTGCCAGCCACATACCACACGAGGGTCTCGGGCGTGACGATGAGCAGGCCAAGCACGCCGGTCAGACCCTGACCGATAGCGCGCACCTCAAAGAGCTTGACGAAGGCACCGCCGCAGCCTGCACCGATGCATGCGCAGATGAACGGGATGATCGAGTAGCGCATGTTTGCAGCAAAGATAGCGGGCTCGGAGATTCCGACCAGCGTCGGGATAAAGGACGACATGCAAATGTTGCGCTCTTTGGAATGCTTCTTGTGAATGAGGTACATGCCGATGGCGCCGCCGCCCTGGGCGATGATGGAAACCGACCAGATGGCCTGGATGTAGTTGAAGCCGGTCGTGGCAACGAGGTTGGCCTCGATACCCTGGATGAACTGATGCGTACCGGTAACGACAAGCGGCTGCAGGAACGCGGCGAAGACAAAGGCACCAAAGACGCCCATCCTGTTGTACAGGATATCGATTACGCCGGCGAGGACATCGCCGATCAGGTTGCCGAGCGGGCCGAACACGGTGAACAGGGCGACGTTAGCAAGAATCAGGGTAACGGTCGGGACAAAGACGAACGAAACGACCTCGGGGATGTACTTCTGGGCAATCTTCTCGACCTTGGCCATAAACCAGGCAGTCAGGATTGCAGGGAACACGCCGCCCTGGAAAGCAACCATGGGAATGGAGAGCGGACCGAAGTTCCAGTACTCAGCACCCGTCGGGTCCATAACGAACGTGTTACGGTTCATAAGACTCGGGTGAACCATGACGATACCGACGAGGATGCCCAGGATCGGGTTACCGCCAAAACGCTTGACCGCGCTGTACATAACCAGGACAGGCAGGTAGTCGAACGTGGTGGCGATAATGGCAAAGAAGCTTGCGAGGTTCTTGAGGAACTCGCTGTGATCGGCGAGGCTGCCCTCCATGCCAAAGAGGCCGTTGGCAACGATCAGCGACTTAAGGCCGATGATGATAGCAGCGCCGACGAAGGCGGGAATGATGGGGATAAAGATGTCCGAGAATACCTTGAGGACCGAGAAGAACTTGCCCTTCTTGTCCGCCTCGGCGCCCTTGACCTCGGAAGCGCTGATCTCCTTAACGCCCGTCAAAGCCATAAACTCATCGTAAACCTTGTTGACGGTACCGGTACCGAAGATGATCATGAGCTGGCCGCTGTTGTACAGCACGCCCTTGACGCCATCGATGTTCTCGAGCTCGGCCTTGTTGTATTTGCTCGTATCCTTGAGCACCAGACGCAGACGGGTCACGCAATGCGTGGCGCCCTCGATGTTCTCCAGTCCGCCGACGTTGTCGACGACTTGCTGGGACACTGCCTTGTAGTCCATGTTCCTCTCCATTCCTTTTCTAAATCATAAAACGGTTCGTTGCCGCTACAGAGACGCGATCGTTGCGTTTGCGCACTTGAGCGCACCGTCGGTGACGGTAAGCGCCACACCCTGGCCCTGCTTGTTGCAGAAGCGAGCGTTGAGCGCAACATCATCGACAAAGATGGTCGCGATGTCGTCGTCGACGACCAGACGCACATGGTGAGTGCCCTCGCCCTTAAAGAACAACGGACGCTCGAGGCCCATGTTGTTGACCTGGAACCACGGGTACTGGGGAGCCGGCGTGAACTCGAGCTTGCCCTCGCGCAGGTTGGCGCGGAACTCATAGGCAAGACCGGTCTCGGCGTCCTCGGCGAACTTGACCGAGAAGCCGGCAGCGTTACCGCCGAGCTCAATGTCGGCATCGAGCAAGTAGGTGGAGCCGGCATCCGCGGCGAGCACCTGCTCGACCTTGCCCGACTCGCAGGAAAGCTCAAAGGTCTCGACTGCCTTAGCCTCGCCAAAGGCGCCAAGCATGCTGTCGGGGAGCTTGGTGCCGAGCGTTCCGTCGGCACGCTGAACGATCTCGAGGGGCATAAAGGTGCCACCCCATAGGTAAGAGCTGGGGTCGCCGCCCTCGTCACGCGTAGGAACCCAACCAAAGAGAACGCGACGCTCGCCATCGAATGCGGTGCGAGCGGCGTAGTACGCGCGGCCGTCGAAGGAGTCGTCAGCGGGGGTAATCCAAGGACCGTTGATGGACTTGGACATGCGGTAACGGGTCTTGTTGCCGTCGCTGTACTCGGAAAAGACGAGATACCACCAGTCGCCCATCTTAAAGAGATCAGGCATCTCAAACATGGTGTACAGGCCCGGGTTCCACCAGTCGCCCTGGAACTCCCAGTTGGTCAGATCCTTGGAGGTGAACTTGACCAGGCGGCCGGTCATCAGACGCTTGTCCTCGCCCACACGCGTGCCGAGGATGAGCATGTACTCTTCGTTCTCCTCATCCCAAAGCACAAAGGGATCGCGCCAGTTGCGGTCATCGTAACCCTCCTGGGGCGGAAGCAGCGTCTCGGCGATGTTCTTCTCCCACTTGACGGCGTCGTCACTCGTTGCGTGAAGAAGAACCTGCTTCATCAAGCGTGCCTTGACCTTATCGCGATTGCAACCAGTGTAGAGCGCATGGTACTTGTCGCCCACCTTAAACACCGTGCCGGCATAAATGTACTGGTCGACTTCCTCGTCGCCGCCACGCTCAAGGCTCTCGCCAAAGTCTTTGTAATTGACGAAGTCCTTGGTTGTCGCGAGTGCCCAGCCAAACGGCTCTCCGAAAGGTTCGGGGTTACGCGTGTCACGCTGATGATAGAGATAGAACGTGCCGTCCTCGCCGTACGGCATGATGTCGCCTACCCAAATTCCCTCAGGCTGGTAATACACCTTGTGCATCCGAGACTTCCTTTCCACGACATACTAACTCGGTACAATGGCAAGATATGTCAATCGTTTTCATATGTCAAACGTTTTCACACCAATACGTCTTTTCGCAGTTCCAGTCGTCGGCAAACGGTTGACATATGCCGGTGAACGGTCATCAGAGGCGTTTGAGGAATTCTTTTGGCACGGGATGAACTATGCGGTTTTGCCCTCAATGAGTTCAACGGGGAGCTTGATATTCGATTCGGGATTATCGCCGTTAATAAGAGCGATGATGGATTGCGCCGCGAGCTCTCCGATGCGATCGATATCTTGACGTACGGTTGTTAAGTCAGGCATAAACGTCACAGCTCGGCGTGCACGATTTCATCCGCAGCTGTAAAAATCTTATGGAAGGCC
>CALBBA010000134.1 GCA_937926755.1 uncultured Collinsella sp. | reverse complement strand
CGATGTAGCAGGCGTCACCGTTGAGCTGCGGGTAGTTAGTCGAATGGTCGTATACGCCGCCGATACCGCCCGTAGCCCACAGCGTGTGGCGGGCATGGATCTTAAACGGCTCGCCGGCATGCACGCCCTCGGCGGCGTTTGCCAGCTCATCGGCGGGACGAACTGAGTTGCCCTCGTCCACGGAAACGGCAACGACGCCGGTGCACACCGTGGCACCATCACGCTCGCCCGTCAGGATGTCGGTCATGGCCACGTGCTCAAGAATCTGCACGTTGTCCAGCTTGCGCACGGCCTGGAGCAGCTTGGTCGTGATCTCCTTGCCCGTAATGTCGGCATGGAAGGCAATGCGGGGGCGGCTGTGCGCACCCTCGCGGGTAAAGTCGAGGCTGCCGTCGGCCTTGCGCTCAAAGTCCACGCCCATCGCCAGCAGGTCGTTGATGACCGAGCGGCTCGAGCGGATCATGATGTCGACGCTCTCGCGGCGGTTCTCGTAGTGGCCGGCGTGCATGGTGTCCTCAAAGAAGGCATCGTAGTCCAAGCCCTCGGGCAGCACGCAAATGCCGCCCTGCGCGAGCATCGAATCGCACTCGTCGACGGCGCCCTTGGAGAGCATGATCACGCGCATGCTCGTCGGCAGGTTGAGAGCCGCATACAGGCCCGCTACGCCGCAGCCGGCAATAACGACGTCGCACTCCATATCGGGGTATTGCTTGGTTTCCACAGGAATCCTCTCCCTTGAATGTGACATAAGGGACCGTCCCTCATGCCGCATTGTTCTAGCGCGCTGCGTACTCGAGCATGCGGTCGAGCGTGAGCTTGGCCTGATCGGCGGCCTCGTCCGACACGCCAATCTGCACCTCGCCCTCGCCCGTCTCCAGGCAGCGCACGAGCTTTTCGAGCGTGATGAGATCCATGTTGACGCAGGTGGGCTGCACCGCGGGGAAGTAGAACTTCTTGCCGGTGCCCTGGCAGCGGCGCTCGAGCTCGTAGAGCACGCCACGGACCGTCACAATAATGAACTCGCTCGCGTCGGACTCCTCGGCGTACTTGATAATGCCGGCGGTGGAGCCGATGTAGTCGGCCTCGGCCAAGACGTCGGCCTTACACTCAGGATGCGCCAGCACGAGCGCGTCGGGGTGGGCCTCCGTCGCGTCGACGATCTGCTCGACGGTGATGATGTGATGGCGCGGGCAGTAGCCGTTGTTGAGGATGACGTGCTTTTGCGGCACCTGCTCGGCTACGAAGCGACCGAGGTTTTGGTCGGGAATGAACAGGATATGCTGCTGCGGCAGCTCGGACACGATCTTGACGGCGTTGGAGCTGGTGACGCACACGTCGCTCCAGCTCTTGATCTCGACCGTGGAGTTGACGTAGCAGACCACGGCAAGGTCGTCACCGTACTCGGCGCGGGCGGCGTCGACCGTCTCGCGCTTGACCATGTGAGCCATGGGACAGTCCGCGCCCGGCTCGGGCAGCAGCACCGTCTTGGTAGGATTGAGCAGCTTGGCGCTCTCGCCCATAAACTCCACGCCGCACAGCACGATGGTCTGCTGCGGCAGGCTTTTGGCGAGCTTTGCCAGGTAAAAGCTGTCGCCGACGTAATCGGCCACAGCCTGGACCTCGGGCGCCACGTAATAGTGCGCCAGGATCACCGCGTCGCGTTGGGTTTTAAGTTGCTGAATGGCCTCGACGAGCTCTGCGGGCACCAATGCCGCGCGCTCCGTTGCCGTCGCTGCCGATGCCAGGCCGGCCGCGATATCGCGTGCAAGCTCCGACGCATCCATGTTCGCGCTCTGTGCCATCAAGGCCCCTCTCTTTTGGCGAATCTTGGGGCTTTAGTATGACACCTAGGTTTACAGCTGACAAGACAGCTGTAAACCTAGGTGTAAAGTTGAAATAAAGATTCAATCATGCGGCAGGTCCATTTTCGAACTGGCAAGCTGAGGATAGTCGAAAATGGACCCGCCCCATGATTCGAGCGGCCCGTTTTGTGCTGGACCAAGGGGCAGTGGTCAAAAAAGGCCAAATTTGAGTACTGTCACCAAATTAGTAGCAGCGATTTTCCGGTCCAGAGCAGCAAAATCGCCTTGTTTTGAGCCCGATCGCGACTCTGAAGGACGAAAATCGATGCACTTTTGGCCGCTGGCACCGATTTTGGAGGCCATTTGGCTGCCACTAAACTGGTAACAGTACTCATATTTGCCGTTTTTTGCCCACCGGGTTTCCGACACGCCCCAAAACGGGCCCGGATCGCTCAATCCGGGCCCGCTGGGGACTGGCGCGCGGCTAAGCGCGACGTTTCACGAACCAAGCCAGCAGCAGGGCTGCCATGCCGGCAGCGAGTACGGCACCGGCCATGACGTACGCGCTGTCGCCGGACTCAGGCAACGTCTCCTTGCTAGCCTTCTTCTTGGACTTAGAAGTCGTAGTCGTGGTCGTAGTGGTCTGGCCAGGAGCGGGCTTGGCAGCCTCGGCAACGGTAAAGTTCGTCTCGGCCGTGCCCGTGGTCGAAACCACGCTCAGCTTGTGTTCGCCCACGCCGAGTGTATTCAGGAAGCTCGCCTTAAGCGTCACGATCGTAGAACCCTCGGTGAGCACGTAGTTCTCGGCGGCGACCTCCTTGTCGTCGACCAGCACCTTCTGGAAGTACCTGAGCGGCGCGCTCGAGCGGAAGCTCAGGTCCTTGGCGACGTCGACCACCATCGTCTGACCCTTACCGTCGATGATCTCGGGCTTCAAAATCGCGATCTCCTCGGTCTTGCCCTTCTCGCCGCAGACGGTGCACTCCTCGTGCCTCTCTCCCTTGGTCTCAACGGTCGCCGGCTTGTCGACGACCCACTCAAAGTCGTGCTTGGCCTCGTCGATCTTGTCGCCACAGGCGCACTGATGCCAATGCGTGCTGTCGTCGGAGAGCCACTCATCGTTCACGGCCACATGCTTGCGCACGCCCTCGACCGTGACGACGAGGTCGCTCTCGGCGTTCAGAACAGTGAACTCGCCACGCGCGTCGGGCGTCACAACGGCATTGTTGACCTTGACGGCGTAAGAGTCGTTGTCAGCAAAGTAGCCGCTCTCGATACTGACCGTGAGGGTGGTTGATCCGTGCCAGTCAAGCTCGTCCGGGTTCGCTGTGATCGTATAGCCGACCTGTTTGGCAGGCAGCGTCACGACAAACTTGCCGCCAGCGTTAACGGTAACCTCGGTGGCGGAGGAGGCATCATGGTCGCTATCGGCGCGGTAGCGCACCTCGTACGTGCCGACAGCACAATCCGCAATCTCAGTCACGCCATCGGGCACGCCCTGATACTCGCCAGATCCCTTGGCGCGCCACTCCATCTTCGCATCGACGCCCGTGATCTTACCGTCGGACTTGCCGCTCACAGTCTCGGCCGTGGCCTGGACCTTCGGCGCACCCTGGGGTGCCTTCTTGATGGAGAACTCACACGTCAGGCCTTCGGCGGGAAGCTTGTAGTTACCTGCGTCGTCGCCCGTCAGTTCGGTGATTTTCGCCGTGTAGGTGCCGGCTTTGACCTTGGCGCCGTCGACGTACGCGGAGACATCGTCACCTTCGATGACATTGTGGAGTTTCGCTTGGGGGCAGCGCTTCTCGCCGTCGTAGGTGAACTCAGTAGTGGTGTCCCACGTTACGGCGAGCTCGCGCTTGCCGATCGTAAAAGTGCCATCCTTGAACGTAATCTTGTAGTTGGGATTGGCGCCTTCGGACTGCGCTGCCGTCACGGCGTAGCCGTCCTTGCGCACGGCCTCGCCGACCTCGCGAGAGACGGTGATGCCCTGGAGGCTCTCGTCCTTGACAAGCTTGCCCTTGGTAATCTCCCAACCCAGCGCGGGATCAGAATCGCCGTAGGTCTTAGAGGCGTCCTGCGCTGCGACCGTTATCGCACGCGGTTTGACCTCAAGCGTCACCTTGCCGTCGACCGCGAGTGTGGAGCACTCCCCCGCCGCG
>CALBBA010000133.1 GCA_937926755.1 uncultured Collinsella sp. | reverse complement strand
TCCTGCTTTCTACGGCCAGGGAAGCGGCCCTTACACCAACATTCGGCACGCGATCCCGCTCACCGGTTCGCCGAGTTCTGCGCCACTATGTGCAGGGCTCGGTTTTTTATGTTGCGCGCCCCGGTACAGTCATAAAAAAGGACCCGCAAGCTGCGGGTCCTTTCTAGGCACTAAATTGTAGGCCGAATGTTAGTCCAGGTCGTCGGCAGCGAAGTTGTCGATCGGGGCGAAGGGATCGGCCACGGGGACAACCGGGTCAGCGACGGGCAGCGGCTCGGCGGGAACAGTCACCGCAGGAGAAGCGGCAGAACCGACCGGCGTGGAGGCCATGAGGTCGGCCGGGAAGGAGTTCTGGGCATCGTCCATGAAGTGCTGGATGAGCTTGAGATACTCGGCCTTGAACTCCTCACGAGAAGCCTTGAGACGATCGATCTCCTCGAGCTCAGCCTGCTTTTCGGTCAGAGCCTGGCGGATAACCTCGCGGGCCTTGGCGTCAGCCTCGTTGCGAATACGCTCAGCGTTCTCATTGGCATCGTTGACGATGGTCTCAGCGGTCTGCTGGGCAGCGATCAGGGCAGCGGAAATCTGGCGCTCCTGAGCGGAGAAGTCAGGGGCGGGAGCAGCCACGGGGGCGGCAGGAACGGCCTGGGCGGGGGCATCCTGAGCCTGGGCAAGCTGAGCCTGCGCATCGGCAAGCTGCTGCTCGGTAGCAGTCAGACGACCCTTAAGGTCGACGATCTTAGCGAGCATAGCGTCAACCTCAGAGGACAGCGTCTCCAAGAAGACGTCGACCTCAGCAGGATCGTAGCCACGCTTGGCCTCAGAGAAAGTCTGAGCCTGGATGTCTGCAGGGGTAATAGCCATAACAAGTCTCCTTTTTCATCGCCTCGGCGCTACACGCCCGACGTAAGTTACTAAGACAGTTCTACACGAGTATACCTATAAGAAGCTGCAGAACCAGCCTCTGCACCAACTGCAACGCAATAATCGCAACGACCGGCGAAAAATCGATACCGCCCATCGGCGGGATGAAACGACGGAACAGGTTGAGCCACGGACCGCACAAGCTATCAAGCACCGCGGCAATATCCTGAAGCAAACCACCCTGCTTCATGGGAATCCACGTCATAAAGCAGTAGACGACAATGAGCGTGGAATAGAAGTTGAACAGCGTATTGACCAGCTGGACGATAGTGTAGATGTTGATGGGAATCTCCTCGTCTTGTCTTTACTTAAGGTAGCCGTCGGCACGAAGCTTCTTGAGATCGGAATCTTTGACCTCGCAACCGGCGGGCAGCACCATGAACACGCGGTCGCCCACCTCCTTGACCGTGGCACCCAGACCGCAGGCAAAGCCGTAAGAGAAGTCCAAGACGCGCTTGGCAACTTCGGTGCGTACGCCCACAAAAATCAGTGCGACAGGCTGCTTGGTGCGAACGCGGCGCACCACGGTCTCCACGTCGTCATAGCTCTCGGGGCGCAGGACATAGGCCGGCAGCTGCGGTGTGGCGTTGATGATATTGCTCGCATAGGCCGAGGCATCGCTCGGTGCAGGCGCAGGCGCAGCGGCGGCACGGGCGCGGGTGTTCTCGGCGTAGCTCGACGGCGTGTCATAGGCACCAGGACGATAACCGCTCGCAACACTGTCCTGCGAGCGCGAAGGCGGGTTATACGTCGTGGCATGGCGGGAGTCATCGCCGACCAGCTGACCGGAGCGCGTATACACGGCAACCGACTCAGCTTCACCACGGCGCGTCTGACCAAGCAGGCCGTTGCTCGGCTCGTCTTGGGTGTAGAAGCCCTCGCCCGAAGCACCGCTGTAGCCGTTGCCCTGATAGCCATCGTCATAGCCATCATCGTAGCCGTAGTCGTCGTCCTGGCCATAACCCTGGTCGTAACCCTGCTGGCCGCCCAGGTGCATCTTATTTTTAATCTCGTCAAGGAAGCCCATGGTTGTGTCCTCTCGCGGTTTAGTGCAGGCGCCCCGATAATCAGTGCGCACTTCAGAGCCTTATTTTACTGCAAACTCCGGGCTAAATACTACCCTGCCCAGGCGAACGAGCGTAGAGCCCTCCTCAAGGGCAGGCTCAAAGTCTTCGCTCATGCCGCAGGAAAGCTCAGGCAGGTTCAAATCGGGATGCGCCGCCTCCAGCTCATCCCTCAGCTCACGAAGCCCCGCAAAGGTGCGGCGTGCCACATCCTTATTCCCCCGGGGCGCCATAGTCATAAGCCCCTGTACGCAAATTCCCTCAAGTTCCGCAAGCTCACCCGCGGCGGCGCGAATCTCATCGGGCGAAAAGCCTCCCTTCGACTCCTCACCACTCACATTGACCTCGATGAGCACACGCTGGGGGCCGGCGAGCTCGCCTGCCTCAATCTTGCGGGCAGCACGGCTCGAGATCGCCTGCGCCAGATGCAGCGAACCCACCGAGTGAATCAGCTCGGCTGAGCCCAGCACCGCATTGATCTTATTGGTCTGCAGGTTGCCGATCATATCGAAGCGCACCTCGGGCAGCTCCGGATGCTCCGCCAAACCTGTGAGCTTGCGAACCAGCTCCTGCGGGCGATTCTCGGCAAAATGGCGATACCCCGCCTGGATGGCGGCAACGGTCTCATCGACACCAACGGTCTTGGACACGGCAATGAGGCGCGCGGCGTCGTGGGGACGGCCCGCGCGATCGAGCGCCGCATAAAAACGTTCCAGAATCTGCTCGCGGCGAGCGCGCATCAAATCCAAATAGTTATCCATTGCCAATCGCCTCCGCTGACAGCCAAACAAGTAGTCCCATGCTAACGCAAGAGCGCGGCCCCGCATGTGCAAGGCCGCGCTCACTTAGGTATTTACAATCTTTCGACGAACGGGGTTACTTACTCCTCGTCGTCCTCGCCATCGTCCTCATCCTCAAGATGATCGAGCAGGTAGCGAAGACCCTCGCTGACCTCGTTGGCGGGCACCTTGGCAACGTAACGCGCGTCGACGGCGGGCCTCATGATAACACCCTCGCCCGAAGGCACGCGCATGCTCTCGAGCTCATCCTCGTCCACACGGGCGATATCGCCGGCGTTCATACGCTGACCAGTCAACAGGAAGGTCAGACGGCAGGCGGCATCGATGGAAATCGAGGCGATGCGATCGAGATAGCGCGATACCATGATGGCGCGGCGCAGGTCGTCATAATTGCTGTCGTCGTCCATAAAGTCGCCCGTATCCATACGGGTAAAGGTGCGGAAGAACTTCTCGTAGGCGGCGTGCACTGGCTCGTCCTCGACGGCCAAGTTGCAGATGATGGACATGTCGTTGGTGACGAGCGCAGAAAGTGACGAACCCAGCACCTGGTAAACAGCCTCGGCCTCGGCCTCGACCGTAGCGACGAGTTCCTGGGGCAGCGAGATGTCGGCCTTGACCATGTGACGCGTGGCGCGGCAGATCTGGCGAACCTTATCGGTCATGCGCTGCAGGTTAAAGTCGACGTAGATGATCGTCTGCAGCAAGCGGAAGTCGGAGGCGACCGGCGACTGCGTAGCGATCAGGTTGTAGCACACGGCCTCCAAGTTGGCGCAGCGCGCATCGATCGAGAGCGTGCGCTTCTTGGTCTTGGTGGCGAGCTTGCGATCGTCGGTCACATAGGCCTTCACGGCATCGTGGAGGGCCAGATCGACGGCCTCGTAGATGCTCAGCATCTCGTGACGGGCCTCGATGAGCTGACGGGAAAACAGTTTGCGCATGGTTCACTCCAATCAGTTGGGTGCGGTCATGCCGCCCGCACAGTGAATACGCACCGGACCAGATCCGATCGGCTTGGGACTAGTCGCACCGATCAGCCAAAGCGGCCGGTGATATAGTCTTCCGTCCGCGAGTCCACCGGGCTGGTGAAGATCGCGTCGGTTTGACCATACTCGATGAGCGTAGCGGGCTCGCCGGCAACTTCCTGCAAGAAGAACGCGGTGTAGTCACTGATACGAGCTGCCTGCTGCATTGAATGCGTGACGATGATAATCGTCATCTCGGGCGCCAGCTCGGCCATCAGATCCTCGACCTTAGAGACGGAAGTGGGGTCGATGGCGGAGCAGGGCTCGTCCATCAGGAGGACATCGGGTTGCACCGCAAGCACGCGCGCGATGCACAGACGCTGCTGCTGACCGCCCGAGAGCGCCAAACCATCCTTGTTGAGCTGATTGGATACCTCTTTCCAGAGGTTGGCGCGCTTGAGCGATTCTTCCACGATGTCATCGAGGTCGCTTTTGCTAGTCACGCCCTGCAGACGAGGGCCAAAGGCGACATTCTCGTAGATGGATTTGGGAAACGGGTTGGGCTGCTGAAAGATCATGCCCACGCGACGACGGAGATCGACCGGATCGACACCCTCGGCATAGATATCGTTGCCGTCGAGCGTCATGGTGCCCTCGACGCGCGTGCCCTCAATCAGGTCATTCATGCGGTTGATGCAGCGCAAAAACGTCGACTTGCCGCAGCCCGAAGGGCCAATGAAGGAGGTGATGGCGTTTTTGGCGATGTTGAGGTCAAGCCCCGTCAGCGCATGAAAGTCACCGTACCAAAAGTTGAAATCCTTGGCCGTAATGGCCGCTTGCTCCAACGCGGGAGCGGACTGATAAACGGACATGGGACTCCTTAACTAGCGACGCTTGCGCGACAGGAAGCGCGCAAACAGGTTGAAGGCCAAAATGATCACCATCAGCAAGAGCGCGGTGCCGTAGGCTGCGTTCATGTTGATGCCGTCGTTGGCAAGCAGGTACAGGTGAACGGTCATGGGACGACCGGAATCGAGCGGCGAAATAGGTAGATTGATGGCCTGGCCCATGGTGTAGAGCACCACGGCGGTCTCGCCGATGGCACGGCCGATGGCAAGGACGATGCCCGTGGCAATGCGGCCAAAGGCCGAAGGAAGCACGATCTTGGAGACGACCTGCCACTTGGTAGCGCCCAGGCCGTACGCGCCCCAACGGATATAGCGCGGAACGGCGCGAATGGCTTCTTCGGTGGTGCGCATGACGATGGGAAGCATCAAGAGCGCGAGCGCCAGAGCGGCCGAGACCATCGAAAGGCCCAGGCCCATAGCCTCGACAAACAAGGCGTAGCCAAACAGGCCCATAACGATGGAGGGCACCGAGGCCAAAGCGTCAGCAGCGTAGCGAATGAGCTCGACGACCTTGCCCTGCTTGGCGTACTCGGCCAGATAGACGGCTGCCAGCACAGCGATCGGCGTGCAGATAAGCATGGCGAGCGCCGTCACATAGACGGTCGAGACGATCGTGGGCCAAATTCCGCCCTCGGCGTTGACGCCCTGGGGCCAACCGAAGATAAAGTCGAGCGAGATATGCGGCAGGCCGTTAATGACCACGTAGGCGATGATAGCGACCAGCACCAGCGTGGTGATGTATGCCGCGGCACGGAACACGCCAAGCATGATCTTGTTGGACAGGTCCTTGTTGATGCGGCCCTTCTTGCCGTGGGAAAGGGCACGCTTGATGCGCTCGCGCGACGAGGTCGTATCGACCGTCGTGTCAACGGAATCGGACATAGCCTACCCCCTCTTCTTCTTGGAAATCAGACGGACGATGCCCACCAGCGTGGCGGAGATGATAAACAGGACCACGCCCATGCCGAACAGCGCCGAGCGGTGCAGACCCGAGGAATAGCTCATGTCGAGTGCGATCTGGCTCGTGAGCGTCGAGATAGGGCTCGCAATGCTGTCGGGAATAACCGGGGCATTACCCACGACCATGAGCACGGCCATGGTCTCTCCGATGGCACGGCCCATACCCAGCACGATGGCATCCACGATACCCAGCTTAGCGGCAGGTAGCACGACCTTATAGATGGTCTGCCACTTGGTGGCGCCCATGGCATACGATGCCTCGCGAATGCCCATGGGAATGGAATTGAGGGCATCGATGGTGAGTGTGGTGATGGTAGGAACGATCATGATGGCAAGCACGAACCACGCCGTCAGCGCACCAAAACCAAGACCACCGGTCAGTTGCGCGATAAACGGACGGATGATGATCATTCCAAAGAAGCCATAGATGATAGAAGGGATGCCGGCCAACAGGTCAACGGCAGGGCTGATAAGCTTGCGCACGCGCTTGCCGGCGATCTCGACCAGGTACACGGCCGTGCCCACACCTAGCGGCACGCCCATGGCGAGCGCACCGACGGTCACCAGACCCGAGCCGGCAAGCAGCGACATGATGCCGTAGTGGCCCTCAGAGGGCGCCCACGTAAAGCTAAAGAAGTCCGCCAGACCGATGTCGGTAAAGACGGGCAGCGCCGAGTACGTGGTAAAGACAAAAATCAGGATGACGGTAACGACCGCCAAGAACGCGCAGGCAAGGAAAATCCACTGCAGCGCCTTCTCCTTGATATAGGTACTGCGCGATACGAGCGCCAGCTCGCGCTTCTTGGGTGCCTGAGCATTCTGCTCAGTCTGGGAGTTTTCCTGTGCTTCCATGCTACTCACTCCCCTTCTCGTCGTTGGTGACGGGAATAAAGCCCGCCTCGCGAATCTGCTTGTCCATCTTTTCGGACGTCACGTAGTCGATGTAATCCTGCGCCTGCTGCGAAGGAGCACCCTTCACAAAGAAGTAAAGGTCGCGCGAGATGGGATAGCCGCCGCTCGCGACCGTCTTCTCGGACGCCTCAACATGATTGACCGAGACGGCCTTGACCGAGGTCTTGGCGTTGAGGCTATCGACGAAGCCCAGCGAAATGTAGCCAATGGCACCGCGCGAACGAGATACCACGTCGCGCACCTGGCCCGTGCCCGAAAGAACGGCCGAGCGGCGATCGAACGGCGTGCCGTCCATCACGATGGTACGGAAGGCCTCACGCGTGCCGGACGCCTCATCTCGGTTGATAACCTGAATCCTCAGGTCCTCGCCACCGACTTCTTTCCAGTTGGTGATCTTGCCGGCGTAAATATCGCGGAGCTGCTCGGTCGAGAGGTTATCGACCGGGTTATCGTCGTTCACGATGACCGCGATACCGTCGTGGGCAATGACGATGGGAGTCAGGCCCAGATCCTGTTCGTCGGCATTGAGTCCACGGGAGGAGCTGGCGATATCGGCCGTGCCGGCGCTGACGGCCTCGATGCCAGCAGAAGAACCCAAACCGGAAACGAGCACGTCGATGCCGGTCTCCTCCTTAAAGCCCTCGGCCGCAATCTCGGCGATAGGAAGGCAGGTCGTGGAGCCAGCGACGGTAATGGAAGAGGTAGAAGATCCCGAAGAACAGGCGCACAGCGTAAGCGTAAGCACAGCGGCGCTCAGGACCGATACGATCTTTCTCATAGCATCACGCCGATCGCAGCATGGCGCCCACAGGTGCCGCCCTCGTTACGGTAGGAATAAAAGCGGTCGTTCTGACGCACGGTCGAAAGCTGGGTATCCACGATATTATCCGCGTCGACACCGACATCTACCAGCGCCTCGCGAATGGCAGCGGAAAGATCGAGCATGCGAGAGGTACTCGCATCGATGCAAGAGAACTCGGCGGCAAAGCGATCCATGAGTTCCTGGGATACCTCATATTCGTCACCCAAGATATGGGGGCCGATATAGGCGGAAACGTCGCTCGCATCGCAACCGGCAGCATCGCAAAGCGCCTGGCACGCCTTGGCGGAAATACGTGCAATCGTGCCCTTCCAACCGGAGTGCACCACGGCAAATCCGCCAGGGGCCACCAGCACCACGGGAACGCAGTCGGCAAAGCAGAGCAGCACGGGCACGTTATGCGCCGTGCAGACGATGGCATCACAGCCCTCGGCAATCTGCTCGCGAACGTCCTCAAGGTCATCGGCGCCGTTCGAGGTCACCGCAACGATATGATCACCATGGACCTGATTGGGAACGAGCAGGTTGTGCTCGCACTCGGCGGCACCCATAGCCTCGAGCGCACGACGACGATTTTCTTGAACAGCAAAGGGGTCATCGCCAACATGCGAGCCCAAGTTGAGTGAGGAGTACGCATCTTCGGAAACGCCACCGGCACGCTCGGTGAAGGCAAAGCGAACATCGGATGTCGCGCCCTCCACCAACGTAACTCCATCATGGTCGACACGCGAAACTTTGTCCGCACGTGCTGCCATACTAAAGCCTCCTAATAACACAAGTACCGCGGCATCGCCGCTACAGCCCGCGTTTATACGGCTGTCATACTTCTCTAAAAGGATACCTGCTGCGCTGGAGGCAATCGTAAAGGGAACGTAAAGAGATTGGAGGTTCTAGTTTACAAAGTCGAAATAAAAAGGGCGCGTCCATACGGACACGCCCCTGTGCACAACAATGCAAAGAACGACTTAGAAGCTACCGCGCTTCAGGAAGTCGGGAAGCTCGAACTGATCGTTGCCGAAGTTAGGAAGCTCGGTGCCACCGACGTTGCGGGTCGGAGCGGCCTGAGCCGGGCTCGTGGCAGGAGCGGTGCGCTGCGGCTCAGCGGAGGCAGCGGCCTTGCTCTGAGACTGCTGAGCAGCAAAGAGCTCGTCCTGACGGTTGACGTTGGAGTCGGAGAAGCCCGTAGCGATGACGGTGATACGCACCTGATCGCCCAGGGACTCGTCGACAACGGTACCGAAGATGATGTTGGCCTCGGGGTCGACGGCGTTGGCGACAACGTCGGCGGCGTCGCTGATCTCCTGGATGCCCAGGTCCTTGGAACCGGCGATGGAGAGCAGCACGCGCGTGGCACCATCGATGGAGCTCTCGAGCAGCGGGCTGGAGATGGCCTGCTGGGCAGCGTCGACGGCACGGGTGTCCCCAGAAGAGGTACCGATACCCATCATGGCGGTACCGGCCTGCTTCATGATGGTCTTAACATCGGCGAAGTCCAGGTTGATGATACCGGGGACGGTGATGAGGTCGGTGATGCCCTGGGTGCCCTGGGAAAGGACGCCATCGGCAATCGCGAAGGCCTCGAGCATGGTGGTCTTCTTCTCGGCGATGTCGAGCAGCTTATCGTTAGGGATGACGATCATGGTATCGACGCAATCGGAGAGGGTCTTAATGCCCTCCTCGGCGCTCTTCTTACGCTTGCGGCCCTCGAAGGTGAAGGGCTTGGTCACGACGGCGACGGTCAGTGCGCCGACCTCGTTCATCGCGATATCGGCAACGATGGGAGCAGCGCCGGTACCGGTGCCACCGCCCTCGCCGCAGGTGATGAACACCATGTCGGCGCCAGCGAGCGCCTCGGCAATGTCGTCGCGGGACTCATCGGCAGCCTTGCGGCCAACCTCGGGGTTGGCGCCGGCGCCCAGGCCGCGGGTAAGGTCGGTGCCGATGTGCACCTTGATATCGGCATCAGAGATCGCGAGTGCCTGAGCATCGGTGTTGATGGCAACAAACTCGACGCCGCGGATGCCCTCTTCGATCATTCGATTGACCGCGTTGGTACCGCCGCCGCCGACGCCGACCACCTTAATGACGGCAAGGTAGTTGTTGATCTCTGTCTCGTGCATGTCGGTCCTCCGAACAAAGGTTATAGCCATAGCATGGGTCGACCCCTGCGCACATTAACCTTCAGGTTGAAAGTAAATGCAAAGGTAAACCGTATTATGTTTGCACATTATGAACGTATCAGTCAAATAATTGACCGTGAAAACCAAACAAACCAGATAAACGGCGTGGTATGGCCCCTCAACAAAGCATCAACCAACGCTATGAGGTCGGAGCATTCCTAAATGTGTAGTTGCCCGGAGAGCGCACATTGATATACGTTACGCCCTCTACCTGCGAAAGCAACTTGGTGACTACGCGTTCCTTCTTGACGATATCGTCCGAATCGCCCAGCGACACCTCAATGCCGTTATTGAGGTTTGCCGAGATGGCTTCGACCGAAGGCGTGGAAATATCCTTGACTTGTCCCAAGAACTCGCTCGAAAAACCACGCACATAATCCAAGCCAGCCTTAACGGCCTTGGAGCTCACCGCCTGGCCGGAAACCGGAGCGATATCCGCCGAGACATCAGTCAACAACACCGCGCCATAGTGCTTAGCGAGCGCCAGCGCGGCATCAATGCCGGTCAGGGTATTTGAGCCCTGCCCCGTCGTGATGACGTTGCCCTGGTCATCCACTTCGACCGACGTCGACAGCGGGGCGATCCAGGTGTCATCATCCCCGATGGCCCAGGCAAGGTCATCGGAGCTGATATAGGCAATTGCGATGACCTTGCGCTCCATCGGCGTAATGATGAGCGTATGCGGGAACTGACGCTGGACATCTACGCCCGAGACCCACGGGTTCTGCTTGAGGTCCTCGGTAATCTGGTCGGGATCGACGTTAAAAAGCGACGTTCCCTCGGGCAAGTCGATCAGCTGGATAGCATCGTGCTTCGTCACATGCTCGCTGCCTTGAATCTGAATATCAGTGGCAGTAAACAGTCCAGAGTTGATCACCACGATGGCAACGACGACGAGCACGGCCAAGACGGCCAGAACGCCGCCAACGATTTTGCCTTTGCCTGTAACGACAGAAGCGGCGTCTGATGTTTTATTTACCATCGCCCCAAGTGAAGACAACGGGTTGACGCTTTTTTTACCCGAAGGCTTCTTGGCGGTAGCCGGCACCGATGTCAGCGAGCGCGGTTTCGATGCGCCCAGCGTGCGACCTGGACGCGGCGCTTTAGTTCCCGTCGAGGGCTTAGGAGTTGCCATGGGACGGGCAGGTTTGGCACCCATAACAGGCTTTGACGTCACCGAGGGACGCGAGGACTTTTTTGCGGCCGGACGATTACCGAGCTGCGAGCCGACGACCGGACGACTGGTCTGTCGAGCATGCCCGACAGACTTAGAATGCGCGACAGTATTGCGTTGAGGTTTGGCAGGCGCGCCGGAACGCCCTCCGGCGCGGCGGAAGGTGGGTTTCGATGCTCTAGAAGCCGAGGAATTTAACTTCCGGTCTGAGCTCGATGCCATACGCCTCCCTCACCTTTCCGTGCACATGTCTGATAACCGCGGCAACGTCATCGGCCGAGGCAGTTCCGTTATTAACGATAAAATTAGCGTGAACGGGCGAAACTTCCGCGCCGCCAATCGAAAAACCCTTTAATCCACAATCCTCGATAAGCTTGCCCACACTCGCATCGGGCGGGTTGCGAAAGACCGACCCGCAGGATGCGCGACCCATGGGCTGCGTACGCTTGCGCCTTGTAAGGTACCGCTCCATGCGCTCGCGAATGTCGGCCTTGGGCGCCGGTTTAAGCTTGAGCACGCACTCGAGGATGATCTCATTGCGGGGAAGGCTACATTCGCGGTAGCCCCAAGTGATCTCGGACCCCGCATAATGTTTGATACCGGATACCGGGTCAAACGTTACGACATCCTCAACCAGCGAGCCAATCCACTCGGTCCGCGTGCCGGCATTCATAGATATCGCACCGCCGACCGAGCCAGGGATGCCAACGGCAAACTCAAGGCCCGAGAGGCTACGCGACAGGGCATCGTTGACCAGGCGCGCAAACATCACGCCCGCACCGACCGTCAGCGTACAACCGTCATCGGCAACAACCGTGCGCTGAAACTCACGTCCGAGCGAAATGACGGCGCCGCGATAACCGCCATCGGCAACCAGCAGATTGGAGCCCTTGCCGATGATGACCCACGGCACCTGCTCGCGATCGAGCACCGCCACGGCGCGGCGAAGGGCATGATAGCTATGGCACGTCACAAAGAGGTCGGCCTTGCCGCCGATACGATAGCTCGTATGACGCGCAAGGCGCTCGTCCTCGATCACATCCGTGTCGATCATGCCCGAGAGCGCCATGACGGCGTTAAACAGACCCATTAGACTTAAGCGTCTTTCTTGGCAGTCAGATACTCAATGAACTCGGGACCGACGGTCGTAACGTCGCCGGCACCCATGGTGAGCAGCAGGTCGCCCTCGCCCACCATCTGCTCGAGCTCCTGATTGAGCTCAAGACGGCTGGAGCAGTACACGACCTCCTTGCCAGGATGCTTGGCGCGCACGGTATCGGCGAGCATCTTAGAGGTAACACCCGGAATGGGCATCTCGCCAGCCGAGAACACATCAATCAGCAGCAGTTTATCGGCATTGGCAAATGCATCGGCAAAGTCGTCGCACAGGGCCTGCAGGCGCGAATAGCGGTGCGGCTGGAACACGACGTCGACGTGCTTGTAGCCCAGCGACGAAGCAGCAGCAAGCGTCGCCTTGATCTCGGTGGGGTGATGGCCGTAATCATCGACCACGGTGATGCCATCGATATCGCCCACGTGGGTAAAGCGACGGCGGACGCCCTCAAAGCTCGAGAGCGCCTTGGCGGCGGCGTCGATGTCAAGGCCCAGGACATGGGCGACGGTGAGCACCGCCGTGGCGTTGAGCATGTTGTGGCGACCGGGATTGCTCTTGATCTCCACAGCGTGCTCAGTGCCGTCCTCAAAGCGAACGATAAAATCGCTCTGGATGCCCTTGACATCCGGGTGCATGCAGACGATGTCGTTGCTCTCGGCAAAGCCGTAGGAAAGCACGTGACGACCCGTCGACTTGGCGAGCTCGACCAGATGCGGGTCCTCACCGCAGACGATGACGGTGCCGTCCTCGCCCACCAGGCTCATGAATTTGGCGAAAGTTGCCTCGATCTCCTCGATACCCGAGTAGTGATCGAGGTGGTCGGCCTCGACGTTGGTCACGATGACCACGTTGGGGTTCAGGAACAGGAAGGAGCTGTCGGACTCGTCGGCCTCAGCGACAAAGTAGTCGCCCGAGCCGTTCTTGCCGTTCGTGTCATAGCCCTCGACGATGCCACCGATCAAGAAGCTCGGATCCAGACCCATGCGGTCGAGCATGGTGGCGCACATCGAAGACGTGGTGGTCTTGCCATGCGTGCCGGCAACAGCGACGGTGGTGTAGCCGTGGCCCAAAGCAGAGAGCATCTTGGCACGGGGCCACACGGGAATACCAAGCTCGCGAGCGCGCACGAGTTCAGGGTTGGACTCCGGAATAGCGGTGGAGACAACAACCACGTCGGGCTTGACCTCGTCGATCGTGGCGGCCTCATGGCCCACATGCACCTTCACACCAGCGCGGGTAAGCTGGCGGATATAACGTGACGTCTTAAGGTCGGAGCCGGTAACGGCATAACCGCGCTCGTGAAGAACGAGGGCGATGCCGCTCATGCCGGCGCCGCCGATACCGATAAAGTGGGCGCTCTTAAACTCGGGCGCGGAGGTTGCAGTCTGGGAATCAGCCATGTGCTCGTGTACTCCTTGCGTAAACACTGCCTGTAACCCGTTAACTGTACCGCACCTACCGCATCAGCGCGAGGGCGACCGACGATATCCCGTCTAACTAACGCAAACCCTCTACCGCATCCGCCAGAAGAGCGGCGGCCCTATCCTGAGCCAGACCACGCGCCGCCTGACGCATGGCGTCGCGCGCCGCCGCGTCATCGACCAGGTGCAGCAGTTCATCGGCAAAGGCAGAACCGTCGATATCGGCATCGGCGCAGAGCACGCCGGCCCCAGCGTCGACCAGATAACGGGCATTGGTGGTTTGGTGGTCGGCCGTCGCATGCGGGTACGGCACGAGCACCGAAGGCACGGCGAGTGCAGCGATCTCGGCCACGCTCGATGCGCCCGAACGCGAGAGCACCAAATCGGCAGCAGCCAGCATATCGCCCATGTTGTCGATGTAAGGCTGGACGCGGTAACGCTTCGCTTCCTCGGGCGTCAGCGCCAAAGCGCGCTCGGTCTCCTCAAAGCCGTCGGCACCCGTCGAATGCAACACATAGAGGTTCTTGCGCGAAAGCAGCTCGTTTTTGAGCGAAGTCACGCGCTCGTTGAGGTGCTGGGCGCCAAGTGAACCGCCAAAGACGAGCAGCAGCGTAGCGTCCTCGGGAACGCCAAGTGCCTTGCGGCCACGATCGCGATCGCCCTCGATCACCGAGCGACGTACGGGGTTGCCGGTCATGAGCACGTGGTCAGGGTCACCTTCGCGCTCAAAGACCGAACGCGCTGCCGGCACCGAGATGCACACGCGGGCGGCGTGGGAGTTCATCATCTTGTTGGCCAGGCCCGGAACAGAGTTCTGCTCATGCAGCAGATACGGAACGCCTGCGCCCTTGCACCACCCCAACAGCGGAACCTCGACATAGGCACCAAAACCAATGGCGGCATCGGGCTTGCCGACCTTTGAGAAATGATTGGCGAGCGCACGCTTGGCCTTATTGACACGCCACAGCGAGGTCAGCGCCGTCCAAGGACGGGAGCGGTCGAAGCCCGTGACCGTAATGGGCACAAAATCAAACCCAGCCTCGGGGACCAAACGACCCTCGAGCTTGCGCGACTGGCCCACGAACACAACGTGGTGGCCACGGTCACGCAGCTCTTCGGCCAAGGCGAGCGCGGGGTTGATGTGCCCGGCCGTGCCGCCGGCTGCAATAGCAACGGTCATTTTATCGGTCATGGTAGTCCCTTCGTACACGCGGTCCCTGGTCGTCGGTACGCAAGCGCGCCGACGGGTCCGAGTTCAAATCGATTCGATTATATCCGCCGCCCGCGTTGCGAGGGCTGGGGCGCTGAGGACGACCTTGCGGCGCCGTTCGCTGACGCGGGCGGGCTGCCGGCTCGGTCGCAGAGCCATCCAGGACGGTAAAACCGTTACGCGAAGATCGCTCGCCGCGCACGTGGGGCACGCCGGCGGTACTCTCATCCATAACGGCAAAGCTCTCGCGGCGGCGGTCATACTCATCGCGGCGGGCGCTCTCGTACGAAACGCGCAGGATCAACCCGGCAAGCATGAGCGACACAATAATCGACGAACCGCCGTAGCTAATAAACGGCAACGGTTTGCCCGTCATGGGAAACACGTTGAGGATGCCCAGCGCGTTAATCAAAAACTGCACTGCGAGAATGACCGCGGAGCCAGACGCCATAAGCGCGCCCCGACGATCGGTCGCCTGCTCGGCAATGCGAAACGCCGAGTAGATCAGCATCGCAAACACCAAGAAGAACAGCACGGTTCCGACAAAGCCGACTTCCTCGCCAATGATGGCCAGGATGTAGTCATTGTGCGCCTCGGGCAGATACGAGTACTTCATGGTTGAGTTGCCGATGCCACGGCCGAACAGACCGCCCGAGGCAAAGGCCATAATGGCAAGCGTGGCCTGATAGCCGTCACCATACTCGTCGGCCCAAGGGTTCAAGGCAACCTGAATACGCACCATACGGTACGGCTCTGCGACAAGTGCAATCACGATCACGAGAATGCCGAAGATTAGCACGCCGATGATAAATCTGGGGTCGAGACCCGCAAACAACGCCATGCACATGAGGGTCAACAGGATGATCAGGACAGTACCGAAATCGGGCTGGATAAAGATCAGAAAGAGCGAAATACCCAGGTAGATGCCCATCTTGCGAAGGAATTCGTTTATGTTGCCACCGGGCGAAAAGAAGCGATCAAGCATGATGGCCGAATACGCAATGGCAAATGGCTTTAAAAACTCGGAAGGCTGGAACTGAATACCGGCGATGTTAAGCCAGCGCGTGGCGCCACGGCTGCCGCTGCCCACCAAGAACACCAGAAACAGTAGCCCTATCATGCCTATGAGGAAGATCCTGAGCACATCCTCCCCAAACCAGCTGTCCGGCAAAACGCGCACGATGGCAATCAGCGCCAGAACACCGACCACGGCAAACGCGGCCTGTCGACCCAGAAAAAACGTCGCCGAGCCATTCTCGTGCAGCGCCTCGACCGAAGACGCCGAGTACACCATCAGCAGGCCAAAGCATACCAAGGTAAACAAGCAGGCCATGAATATCAAACGGGGGCGCATGATACGGGCGGGAACGCCGGCAATATAGCGTTCGCTAAACGACTGCCCGCCGCGGCTGGAACGCGGTGTGATACGACGTGAGGAAGCACGGTCCGAGTCGGGCCTCCTCATACCTTGTCGGGGGCTCTCCTCTCTCACCGCAACCCCTATTCCATTTGTGATTTCGCCGCAGCGGCAAGCTGGGCCACGTGGTCCTTAAACACGCGGCCGCGCTCCTCATAGCCCGAGAACTCATCGAACGAAGAGCAGGCAGGAGAAAGTAAGATCACGTCACCACGGCTCGACAGCGAACGGGCGACGTCCACGGCATCGCGCAGGTCATCCGCCTGGGCGATATCCACATCGCCATCGACATCGGCCTCGTCCATAGCGGCGGTAAAGCGCTCGCGCGCATCGCCAAAGCAGACGACCGAGCGCACGTTGTCCATAACGACGCGCGCGAAGTCCGTGAGCGGCGTGCCCTTATCGTGGCCGCCGAGCAGCAAGATCACGTCGTCATCGGGAAATGCCGTCAGTGCCTTCTCGACCGCATCGGTGTTGGTCGCCTTGGAATCGTTGACGTAGCGCACGCCGTCAATCTCGCCACACGGCTCCACGCGGTGCTCGAGCGGCTGGAACGAGGCCAGACCGCGGCAGACGCCATCGACATCGGCACCGACTGCCAGGGCAGCCGTGGCAGCGCACAGGGCATTGATAACATTGTGATGGCCCGAGATCTTGAGCTCGGATGTAGCGATGAGCGGGGTCTCGACGCCCTTCAGGCGCACGATCATCTTGCCATCGCGCACAAAGGCGGCATCCTCGCCCTCAGGCTCGTCAAAGGCAACCTTGCAGATGCGACGACCCGGCGTGTAGATGTACTCATCGAACTCGTGAATGCCGGCGTCTTCGACGTCGACAACCACCAGATCGTCATCGACCATATTGGCAAACAGTTTAATCTTGGCAAGCGCGTAGTTCTTATGGCTCTTATGCCAGCCCAAGTGGTCGGGAGTGATGTTGAGCAGCACCGCCACGCGGGGGTGGAGCTCGGTGGTCGTAGCAATCTGATAGCTCGAGAGCTCAGCCACAAACCACTCGTTGCGGGCTCGGCCGTCAATCTCGTTGACCGGCGGCTCGCCGATGTTGCCGACAGCTACACTGGCCTCGCCGGCAGCCTTGAGCAGATAATCAGTCAGCGACGTGGTGGTCGTCTTGCCGTTGGTGCCCGTGATGGCAATCCAGTTATCGGGTGACAGGCGATAGGCAAACTCGGGCTCACCCATAATCTGGGCGGCATGCTCGCGCCCGGCCTTAAAGAAGCCCGAGAACTCCGAGATGCCCGGGCACGTCACGCATACGTCATAGACGCCCTCGACCTGTTCGGTCCCATAGACAAACGCCGCACCAGCAGCCTCGAGCGCACGCGTGGCGTCATTGGGCTCAGAGGTGCCGCCGCCATACACGGTAACGGCGCTCACGCGCTCGGGATGCGCCAGCGCCCAGCGGGCGACATCGAGACCGGATTTGCCCTGACCCAAAACGAGCAGGCTAAAGACATCAGCAAGAGGCATGAAAGACCACTATCCCAACTGGAAGAACAGAGCAAGGCCAACGGCACCAAAGGCCGCAGCGATAATCCAAAAACGGATGACGACCTTGGTCTCGGCCCAGCCCTTCTTTTCGAAATGATGATGGATGGGCGCCATAAGGAAGACGCGCTTGTGCGTAAAGTGGAAATAGACAACCTGAATCATGACCGACAGGGTCTCAACGATAAACAGGCCGCCGATGATGAGGGAAACGACTTCGGTGTTGGTCATGATGGACGTGCAGGCAAACGCGGCGCCCAGGGCAAGCGAGCCGGTATCGCCCATAAAGATGCTCGCCGGATAGCAGTTGAACCACAGAAAGCCCAAGCAGGCACCGGCACATGCGGTGCAGAAGATGGACAGGTTCACGTCTCCGTGCAGAAACGCCATGGCAGCCATGGCGAGCATGGCGATCATGGAGGTGCCGCCAGCAAGACCGTCAAGGCCATCGGTCAGGTTCACGGCATTAGAAAGACCGGCAATCATCAACCAGCAAAAGACAATATAGAGCCACGGGAACGAATAGCCGCAGATGGTGGTCGAAAGCACGCCAAGGTCGATCGTCAACCCACCGGGAAAACGAATCTCGGGGGCGACGCCGCACCAATTGACGGCGAGCACGGTAAAGGTGACGCAGATGATGGTCAGACCGATCATCTTGGCGTGAGGCGTCAGGCCGAGCGAGCGACCGTGCGTGACGGAGGTCAGGTCGTCGATGAGACCCAAAACGCCGGTGGCCAGCGTGGCAAGCAGCACGAGCACGAGCTCGGTGGTGAGCTTGCCCATCAGCAGGCAGGTCAGCGAGATCGCGACAAGGATGATGACGCCGCCCATGGTGGGCGTACCCTGTTTAATCAAATGACGCTTGGGGCCGTCGGCTCGGACCTGCTGGCCGATACCCTCGACCTTTAGCAGCCTGATCCACCACGGCATAAGCAGCAACGCAATGGCGGCAGCGATGCCAAGTCCCAAAAAGGCCTGATACGTAGGATACGAGGGATTGCCGAACATGGGCTAGCACACACCTTCCACAAAGCGGTCGAGCTCAACAAAACGGGAACCCTTGACCAGTACAACATCATGTTTTTCAAGCGCGCCGCCCATGCGGTCGAGCACCTGCTGATAATCGGAGAACACCTGGATGCGGTCCTCGTCCATGCCCATCATGCGTGCGGCATCGGCCATGAGCTGAGCCAGCTCGCCGCCGACGCACGCGAGCATGTCGAGCTTCTTGGCGGCGGCATAGGCGCCCACGAGCTCATGCATGCGGGGAGCCTCGTCGCCCATCTCGCCCATCTCGCCCAAGATCGCCATGCGCGAACCGTCACATATGAGCGAGCACAGCAAATCGAGGCCGGCAGCCATAGACTCGGCACTGGCGTTATATGAGTCGTCGATGATGCGTGCCCCGCTCTTGGCGCGCTTGATCTCCTGACGGTGACCGGTGATTGTAAGGCCCCTAAAGGCAGCATCGATCTGCACGGGCGTCACGCCCAGACGATAGGCGACCGCGGCGGCCTTGACGGCATTGGGCACGGACTGCACGCCGGGAATGGCCAGCATGGTATCGACCGTGTCGCCCTGACCAAAGTCGAGCGTAAAGACCGGATGGCCCTCGTCGTCGACGCGAATGTCGCGTGCGCGGACCTCGTCGTCGTCCGAGACACCGGCCAGCATCACGTCAATACCCGCAGGCCGGGCAAACGTATCGCGAATGAACGGTGTAAAGTCGTCCTCGCCGCCCAAAACCAGCAACGGCGAGAAGTCGCCGGCGGCGCACATGCCCTGGACAATCTCGGACTTGGCGCGGGCGATGTTCTCGCGGCTGCCCAGGATACCGATATGGGAGGTTCCGATCTTGCTCACGATGGCGAGATTGGGGTTAGCAGACTGGGACAGGCGCTCAATCTCATGAAAATGGTTCATGCCCATCTCGAGCACCAGAACCTCGGTATCGGCCGGAGCGGAAAGCACTGTGAGCGGCATGCCGATCAAGTTATTGAAATTGCCCTTCGTGGCCCAGACGCGATAACGCTTGGCAAGCACGGCGGCGAGCACGTCCTTGGTCGTCGTCTTGCCAATCGAACCGGTAATGCCGACGACCAGGCAGCCAAGCTCCAAGCGATATACATGCGCCAGGCGCAGCAAGAACTCCTCGGGGTCGTCGGTCAGCAAGATGGCGCATCCCTTGTCCTGCGCCAGCGAAACCAGCTCGGCATCGGGCTCGCGCGTCATCACGACGGCACCGGCACCCGACTCGATGGCACGGGAGGCAAAATCATTGCCGTCGACCTTTTCGCCGGGGAAGGCGACAAAGATCGTCCCCTCCTCGACCTGGCGCGAGTCGATAACGCACCCGCGGCATACCCGATCGACTTCTTCCGTCACGGTTCGGGCCCCCGTTGAGGCCGCGAGGTTGTTGACGGCGATCTCTATCATTGCAGCTCCCCTGTAAACCTAATAATGCTATCGGCGTATTGTATCCCACTGCCATGCGCGCGTGGTGCAGGGCATGTGAACACCCTTCAGATCAAACGGCAGACCACGCTCAAGACTGTAACCCCCTACTTTGTGCGCGGGATACCCAGTACGTCGAGCGCGTTGGCCATAATGGACTGGAATGGCACCGCGGCGGCATCCGAGCCACTCGGCGTTCCATCGAGCGTGATATAGCACAGCACCTTGGGAGATTGTGCCGGCGCAAAGCCCATAAAGGACGACATGTAGTTCTCCTTGAGGTAACCGCCGTTCTCGTCAGCACGCTCGGCCGTACCGGTCTTGCCCGCCACGTCATAGCCATCGACCGCACCGCCGACGCCCATGCCTTCGGACACGACCGTCTGCATGCACGATGTCACCTGGGCTGCAGCGTCCTCCGAAATCACACGCTCGCCTTCGCCCCAGTCCTTCTCATCGCCCTTGCTGGACTTATAGAAGTGCGGAGTCATCATCACGCCGCCGTTCGCGATGCCGCCCACGGCACGCGCGACCTCAATCGGCGAGACGGACAGCGCCTGGCCAAAGCTCATCGAGCCCAGCGTGGCGCCGTCGTACTGGTCGCGCTCCTTGACGATACCCAGACTCTCACCCGGAAAATCGACACCGGAGCTATGACCGATACCCCACTTGTCCACATAGGTGGCAAAATCATCGGCACCAATCTTGCGTCCCACCAGGACAAAGCCCACATTGGACGAACGGCGCATCATCTCGCGAACGTCCATGGTCATGGTGTAGTCACGCTTATCGGCGTCGGTAACGGTGTCGTCGCCAACCTTAATGCTCGCCGGCACCGCAAACGACGTGTTCGAACGCACGGCGCCCAAGTCGAAGCCGGCACCGGCCACGAGCGTCTTAAAGACCGAGCCGGGCTCGTAGGCATCGGTAACCAGGCGCAAGTTCATGTCCTCGGTCTTGGCGTTTTCCAGATCGGTCTGGTCATATGTCGGATACGAACATGCCGCCAGAATCTCGCCCGTCGTGGGATCGGTGACCAGGGCCGAGCCATTCTTGGCCTTAGTCTTTTCGACCGCCTCGGCCAGGGCGTCCTCGGCGGCACGCTGGATATTGACATCGAGCGTCGTCACGATGTCCACGCCGTCCACCGCGGCAACCTTCTTATAGGCGCCGCCCGCGATATAGCTACCGTCCCTCGCCCGCTCACGCACCAGCGAACCGTTGGTTCCGGTCAAAAGCTTGTTGTATTGTTTTTCGATGCCCGTCAGACCGTCGTTGTCCACGTTTACCACGCCAAGCACCTGCGATGCCAGGTTGCCGTAGGGGTACACGCGCTTCATGGCCTGCTCAAAGAGCACGCCCGGCAGGTTCTTCTTCTCCAGCGCCGCGGCATCGTCCTCGTCCACCTGACGTTTGATATACACCCAGGTGCCATCGGACAAAACGAGATCCCGACAGGTTTTTTTATCGATGCCCGTAGCTTTGACCAGTGCCGATACCGTCTTGTCAACGTCCTCGATAAGCTGAGGATTCACGGCGATGTTGCGGCATTCGACCGACGACGTCAGCACGTTGCCGTTACGGTCGTAGATGGTACCGCGCTTGGCATACAGCGTCTGCGCAAGCAAGCGACGTGCATCGGCGCGGTCGCGTAACTTATCGGCTTCCACGATTTGATAGTCGGCAAGGCGAAGGACGCCCAAACCCAAGCCAAACCCGATGAAACCCATGACGGCTTTACGACGGGGCAGCGGCGTGCCCGTGAGCCATTCGGTCGACGACGAGCTCTTGCGCGGTCTGGTGTTATGTATTTGAGGACCACTCGAGCCACGGAGACGCGACGCAGGGTCGTTGCCATAGGACGGCCTCGCATTGTAAGATGGCCGACCCGTTCCTTGATAACCAGAACGTCCCCGCGATGAGGGACGTCCAGAACCGCGGCCCCCATCGGAACCGCGGCGATAGTCATTTGTCATACTCAGCTACCGTCTTGTTACTGAGCGGCCGCGGTCGAGCTAGCGCCCGCGGCTGCATCCTGCGAAAAATCAAGTGTAACGCTCTCGCTGGGCTCCACCATGCCATAAGCGCCCGCAAGGTCGCGAATGCGCGTGTCGGCACCATAGACCGAATGCATGACCTCCAAGTCTGAGCTCTCATCGGTCGCCTTCTCGAGCGTGTTGGTAAGCGCGGCGTTGCTGTTGAGCACCTGGGCCGTAACACCGGCGAGCGCCACGCGGGCGACGCCGATCGTCATGAAGATAGCCGCAATGATGCAAAACGTTTTAAGAACGCTCATGAAAACCGGGCTTACCGCCTGGTTTGCCTGACGGCCCGCGCCCGTGTAGACATCAAAGCGCGGCGTGCGCTGCTCACGGGGAGCAACGGGGGCCTGCGGCGTCTCACGATAGGCGGGCATGGCGTTCATATCATAGGCGAGTGCTGCGCTTGAAGTGTTGTAGCCCATGATATGCCGCCTCCCATCCCGAGTACGTTGGTAGTGTGTTTAAGCTTCGTTTGTGGTACGAGCGGGAGGTCCAATATCGCGCGGTCGCGTCTACAGACGCTGCGCCACGCGAATCTTGGCTGATCTCGCCCGAGGGTTGCGCGCAACCTCATCGGGTTGGGCAACCAGGGGTTTGCGGGTGATGACCTTGAGTATCGGCACGTTGCCGCACACGCACACCGGAATCTCCGGCGGACACGTGCACCCCTGGCTCATCTCCTTAAAGTGGTTCTTTACGATACGGTCCTCGAGCGAGTGATACGAGATGACGCAGATGCGTCCGCCCGGGTTGAGCCACCTTGTGGCGGCGTCAAGCCCTCGCTCGAGCACATCGAGTTCGTGATTGACCTCGATGCGAATGGCCTGGAAACTTTTCTTGGCCGGGTGTCCGCCATGCCGACGAGCGGCAGCCGGGATACCCGCCTTGATGATCTCGACAAATTGGCCGGTGGTTTCGATCGGTTCTTGCTCGCGGCGGCGCACGATCTCGCGCGCGATCTGCGAGGCGAACTTCTCTTCGCCGTAGACGCGTAGAATCCGGGCGAGGTCGTGTTCGTTATAGGTGTTGATGACCTCAGCTGCGTTTAAGGTGTTGTTACCCGGATCCATCCGCATGTCCAATGGGGCGTCCTCGTTATACGAAAAGCCCCTTCCAGGGATATCGAGTTGCGGTGACGAAACGCCCAAATCGAACAGGAAGCCATCGACCCCGGGCACCTCGGCCGAGCAAAGCAGCTCGTCCAAGTCGCCGAAGTTGCCCTTCAGCAGCTGGTGCGGTACGCCGGGAACCTCGCGGTCCAGACGGGCGCCAGCGGCCTCGAGGGCCATGTCGTCCTGATCGACGCCGAGCAAAAGGCCGGTCTCCCCCACCTGCGCGGCCATCTTTACCGAATGGCCGGCACCGCCAAGGGTGCAGTCGCAGACGACGGAGCCGCTCTTTAGCTGCAGCGACTCAAGCACTTCGCCGAGCATGACAGGTTCATGCCGATATTCTTGTGTCAAGATCCCACGCTCCATCCGTTACTCGTGCCTTGCCCTTACGAGAAGAAGAGGTCCAGCAGGGCCTCGTCGTCATCGTCCTCATCGGCCGTAGCGCGGTCCCATACCTCAAGGTGGTCGTAGTTGCCCACAACCGTGACCTCGCGGTCGAGGTTCGCCTGCTTGCGGAGAGACTCAGAAAGACCGATACGACCCGCGCTGTCCACATCCATCGACGTGGTGCGCTTGTTGATCGCCCTCATGAGCTTCTGGTCGTTGATGTCACGCGGGTTGAAACCCTCGTGGCCCTCACGACCCGCGAAGAGTCCTTCGACCCACTTATCGAAGGCCTCGGCAGAGAACACGTACAGAGCATCGACATCCAGGGCTTTGAACACGCGAACGTGCTCTCCAAGCTCCTCGCGAAGGGGTGCAGGCAGGGATAGACGACCTTTTGCATCGAGATTGCGCTCGTATGCACCCGTCATTCCCATGTGCGCCCTCCCCTCGGTTACTCAGATGGCACGTACGCGGGGAACCACCCCGCCTGTCGACGTCATCAATAATATGGGGAACCGCCCCATTTTTCAACACCTTTCCCCACCCCTTCCCCCACCCCTCCCCACCACTCCACCCCCAATATGTTGCAAAACACCCCCGAGCATATGTTCGAAAACACAATATGTTGTGTTTGCAGCAAAGGCGGGATGCCACCTGTAGAACCACGCCCGCGAACCTCAACCTTCAAGTTGACCTTGAGGCGATTTTTACGTCCCTTTACACGCCGTTCACATCGCCCCCAAACTCCCCCACCCAAGGCACATGCGGCCCGCCACCGCGACGACAAGTGGCAAAAAATGGGACGGACCCCAGATTGCCCATGCGCGCAAAAGTGCGTCTCGGCAATCTGGGGCCCGTCCCCTTTAATATGTATAAATATGCAGGTCAGCGAGGTGCTAGCGATGTGCCAGCGGATGCGCCGCCAGATAGACCTCGGTCAGTTGCGTGCGGTCGACATGCGTGTAGACCTGCGTGGTCGAAATATCGGCATGGCCCAAAATCTCCTGCAGCACACGCAGGTCGGCACCGCCCGCGAGCATGTGGGTGGCAAAGGAGTGGCGCAAGGTATGGGGATGGAGCCCCACCAGCCCCACCTGGCGCCCATACCGCTCGCATATCGCATGCACGGCCTGGCGCGACAGGCGACGTCCGTTCTTATTTAAAAAGACCGCCAAGGTCTCCGTCCCGTGAGCATGGGCGGCCAGGAGAGTGCGCCCGTCACCTATATAGTGTGTCAGGGCACGCGCCGCGCTTCCCACCAACGGGGCCAGACGCTCCTTGGAGCCCTTACCGCGCACCAAGACAAACCCGTCATCAATATGGATATCGCCCACATCGAGCCCAACCAGCTCACTCACGCGCAAGCCGCAACCGTAAAGCACTTCCAAGATGGCATGATCGCGCAGTCCCATCTCGCCCTCGGGAAAGTCTTGATCGAGCAATGCCGAGACATCCTCCACCGAAAGGTATTCCGGCAGGCGATCTGCTTTTTTGGGCAGGCGCAACGCCGCCGTCGGGTTTTGGGCCACGGCCCCATCGCGCACCAAAAAGGCATGCAGGCCCTTCACGGCAGCGAGCGCACGCTCCACCGAGGCGTCGGAATAGCCTCCGTCACGGCGATCGGCAACAAAGCCCTCCACGACCTGACGGCTCACATCTTCAAAAGACGCAATGTCAGCCCGCTCCAGATAGGCGCAGTACGTCGTCAGGTCACGACGGTAGGCCGCAATCGTATTGCGCGCCAAGCCCCGCTCGACCGCAAGGTAATCGAGATACTCCCCCACCGCCACAGCGAGCGACGAGGGAGTAGCTTCGGCATATTCTTGGTTCGCCGGCACCCTTAGTCCGTAGCGAGGTTCATGGGCGTCACCTGCACGCGATCGACGCCCTCATGCTGGCCAATCGAGGCGCGCACGAACTCGCGGAACAGCGGCTGCGGGTTGGTCGGACGGCTCTTGAACTCGGGATGAGCCTGGGTGGCCACATACCACGGATGTACGTCGCGCGGCAGCTCGACCATCTCGACCAGACGCTCGTCGGGCGAAAGGCCCGAGATAACCAGACCGGCGTCCTCGAGCTGGTCACGGAAGGCGTTGTTGAACTCAAAACGGTGACGGTGACGCTCGTAGACGAGCTCCTCCCCATAGGCCTCACGCGCGAGGGAATCGGCAGCAAGCTTGCATGGATAGGCACCCAGACGCATGGTGCCGCCCTTCTCGGTCACGTCCTCCTGCGAGCTCATCAGGTCGATTACGCTATACGGGCCATCCGGATCGAACTCGGAAGAGCTGGCACCGGCGAGGCCGACCACGTTGCGGGCAAATTCGCACACGGCCACCTGCATACCCAGGCAAATGCCCAGATACGGAATCTTGTGCTCGCGGGCGAACTCGGCCGCGAGGATCTTGCCCTCCAGGGCACGCTTGCCAAAGCCGCCAGGGACCAAGATGCCCGAGGCGTCACCCAGGATCTCGGAGACGTTCTGCTCGTCGAGGCTCTCGCCATCGACCAGCTGCACGTCAACGTGGCGATCGAAGAACACGCCCGCGTGGTGCAGGGCCTCGATAACCGACAGGTAGGCATCGGGCAGCTGCGTATACTTGCCCACGACGGCGATCTTTACCTTGTCGGCGTGCTGGTTGGCATGGTTCTGCTTGCGCAGGAACTCGTTCCACTCACTCATGTTGCGCTCACGCGGGTCCAGACCCAGACGCTCGCAAATGCGCAGGTCAAAGTCCTGCTCGGCAAGCAGCTGCGGAACATCGTAAATGCTCGCGCAGTCCTCGTTGGTAAAGACGCAATCGGTGTCGACGTCGCAGAAGCTTGCGATCTTCCCGCGGATAGCGTCATCGATATGGTGGTCGGAGCGCAACACGATAATATCGGGCTGGATGCCAAAGCTGCGGAGCTCCTTGACGGAATGCTGCGTGGGCTTGGTCTTGACCTCGTGGGCGGCGGCGATATAGGGAACGAGCGACACGTGGATGTAGCAGACGTTCTCGGGGCCGGCCTCCTTGCGGTACTGACGAATGGCCTCGACAAACGGTTGGGACTCGATGTCGCCAATCGTGCCGCCCAGCTCGGTGATGACTACATCGGAGCCGGTCTGCTCCTCGATGCGGCGGAACTTATCCTTAATGGCATTGGTGACGTGAGGAATCACCTGCACGGTACCGCCTAAAAAGTCACCGCGACGCTCGCGGGCGATCAGGCTCTTATAGATGGCACCAGTCGTAAAGTTGGAATCGCGGGTCAGGTTCTCGTCGATAAAGCGCTCGTAGTGGCCCAGGTCCAGATCGGACTCGTAGCCGTCCTCGGTCACAAAGACCTCGCCATGCTGGAACGGGCTCATGGTGCCGGGGTCGACGTTCAGATACGGGTCGGCCTTTTGCATCGTTACCTTGTAGCCGCGCGACTTGAGCAGACGGCCCAGCGAGGCCGCGGTAATACCCTTGCCCAGAGACGAAACCACGCCGCCGGTCACGAACACATGCTTGGTCATATTGAGTTACCTGCGCTTCCCGTAGAAGTTGTCCATACACATCTTACGGGTCTCCATTGTAATACTCGCGACGCGCGACGCACACAATTTTCTTACGCGTAATCGCATTTCTCCATCTCGAAACAAAACGCCGTCCGGTCGCCCAGGCGGCGTCGTTTCCCCTATGAGTGCGCGCTGTTATCGATCGGCGACTTCGTCCTTGATCAAGTCCTGCACGAGCATACCGGCACGGATGCCCTCTAGATACCACTCGCCACGCTCCGTGAGACAAATGCCATTTGCGAGCTGGCCGCCGTCGTCGCTGTAGCGCGAGACGACCTCAATGATGTCTTCGGATTCCAAGCGTTCAATTGCCGCGCGGGCGCGATACGGAGACACCCCCACACGCTCGGCAAGCGTCTTGCGCGAAAAGCCATAAAGTCCGCCGTTGTCTTCGGACTGCCGTGCAATCTCCATCAGCACCTGCACCTCGACACGCTTCATATCGTTGACACTCGCACGACCCTTGCCAGCCATGGCAGCCTCCTCAAACCGAGCACGGACATCACTTGCACCGTGCGCGACCGGCACACCCCATGATGGCCGGCAACATCCATCATGCGGCATCCCCGCATAAGGATGATACAATTAGGGTTATTGTATACCGCCCAAATCGCTTATAGGCAGGTAAACGGGCTAATTTTAGGTTAAACGGTAACTTTGTTGATAAAAGGGGCACACCGAATGTATACCCGATGTTCCCCTTTCAGGCCAATTTATCCAGGCTTAGCGGTGGAAGAAACCATGGCGCTCGAACTTGGGCTCGCAGCACACGTTGATGCCCAGCTTGCGCAACACCGTCTCGTCCGTCGGCGAGATGATCACACTAAAGAAGGCATCGCAGCCGCGCAGCTGTTCCAGGCCCGAAAGGACGCGGGCCGCCGTCTCGCTCGTTGCCGAGGTGATCGAGAGCGCCATAAGCGTCTCGTCGGTGTGCAGGCGCGGGTTCTTGCTACCCAGGAAATGTGTCTTGAGCTTGCTGATAGGCTCGATCGCCTCATCGCTAATAACCTCGAGCTCAAGGTCAACGCCCGAGACATGCTTAAGCGCATTCATGATGAGCGAGCTCGCGGCGCCCAGGCGTGTGGAAGTCTTGCCGGTCACCACGGAGCCGTCGGGCATGACCATGGCGCCTACGGGGCTACCCGTCAGCTGCTCCCTGGTAAGGGCGGCCGAGCGTGCCGGCGAGTAATTCTTGTCGATACCGGCCTTCTTCATAATGAGCTTGAGACGATCAACCTGCTCATCGCCCACACCGGTGCGGCGCACGGCCTCGACGGCAGCAAAGTAGCGGCGGACGATCTCCATCTTGGAGGCATCGCGACAGGCATCGTCATCGGTGATGGCAAAGCCGACCATATTTACACCCATGTCGGTGGGACTCTGGTAGGGGCTCTCCCCCAGAATCTTTTCCATCAGGGCACGGACCACTGGGAAAGCCTCGACGTCACGGTTGTAGTTGACCGTGGTCTTGTTGTAGGCCTCCAGGTGGAAGGAGTCGATGATATTGGCGTCATCGAGGTCAGCCGTGGCGGCCTCGTAGGCAATATTGACCGGATGCGTCAGAGGAAGATTCCAGACCGGGAAGGTCTCGAACTTGGCATAGCCGGCGGCCGTGCCATGCTTGTGCTCGTGATAGAGCTGAGACAGGCAGGTGGCAAGCTTGCCCGAGCCAGGACCGGGGGCAGTGACCACAACGAGCGGTCGGGTGGTCTCGACAAACTCGTTCTTGCCATAGCCATCGTCGGACACGATCAGATCGACATCGTGCGGATACCCCTCGATGGGATAGTGCAGCTTGGCGGGAATACCGAGCGCGTTCAGGCGGTTGCGGAACACATCGGCAGCGGGCTGGCCGGCGTACTGGGTGATGACCACAGCCGCGACGGCAAAGCCGTTGCCGCGGAACAGGTCGACCAGGCGCAAAACGTCCTCGTCATAGGTAATGCCCAGGTCACCGCGAGCCTTGTTCTTCTCGATGTGGTTCGCGTTAATGGCGATGATGACCTCGACGTCGTCGGAAATGCTCTTGAGCATGCGAAACTTGCTGTCCGGTTCAAAACCCGGCAGTACGCGGCTCGCGTGATAGTCGTCAAACAGCTTGCCGCCAAACTCCAAGTACAGCTTGCCGCCAAACTGCGAGATGCGCTCCTTAATATGAGCGGCCTGCAGCTCGATATACTTCGCATTGTCGAAACCCTGGCGCATGTATGGCTCCCGTCCCGTTTCCATTTAATGTCTTAGGCGATTATAACGGAGCCCGCCCTCCCCAACCGCCGGGGCCGGGGTAGCTAATTTGGGACGGGGCTTTTTTGACTCCCCAGGGCTGCGAAGTAGTCAAACAAGCCCCGTCCCAAATTAGCTACC
>CALBBA010000132.1 GCA_937926755.1 uncultured Collinsella sp. | reverse complement strand
GCCGCGCCCCGCAGTGCCCGCTTCCCCCAAGGACAATTATCAGTGCAGGTAGATGGCTTGCGGATTTTGCGAAAAGTCGGTTATGGTCGACCCGTGCGGGTTAAACGTAGTAGATAGGCCGTTTTTGTGGCGAAGCCTTGGCAGGATGTGGCAAAGGGGTTGTCCCTTTGCCACATTGCCTAGTCTAGGCGGAGCGGATCGTGGGGGTAGGCGTTGAGAATCTCGGCGCCGTTCTCGGTCACCAGGGCCAGGTCCTCGATGCGGACACCGGTGCGGCCGGGGAGGTAGATGCCCGGTTCGATGGAGAAGGTCATGCCCGGCTCGATAACCTGCTCGTTGACGAGCGAGACATCGCCCGGCTCGTGGTCCTGCAGGCCGATCGAGTGACCCAGGCGATGCGTGAAGTACTTGCCGTAGCCCGCTTCCTCAATCACGTCGCGTGCGGCACGGTCCAGGTCGCACATGCGAACGCCGGGTGCGATAAGTGCCTCGGCGGCCTCGTTGGCGCGGCGCACGATGTCGTAGATGCGCGCGGTCTCCTCGTCCTGCTCGCCCCAAAAGAACGTGCGCGTCATGTCCGAGCAGTAGTTGCGATGACGCCCGCCAATGTCGAACAGCACTACGTCGCCGCGCTTGAGCACGGTGTCGTCGGGCTCGTGGTGCGGGTCGCCGGCGTTAGCACCAAAGCTCACGATGGGCGGAAAGCTAAAGCCCTCGCAGCCGTGCTTGCGATACAGGCCGAGCATCTGGTCGGCAATCTCGCGCTCCGTCACGCCTTCGTGGACGAGCTTGATGGCGTCGGCCATCACGGCGTCGTTAGCGGCCGAGGACGCGCGCATGAGCTCCTGTTCGGCGTCATCCTTGTGGGTGCGCGCGGCGGTGACGGCAAAGTCGCCCAGGAAAAACTCGCTGGCTGCGTGGCGCTCCATGAGTGGCATCAAAAAGCCGGAACGCATGACGGTGTCGATGCCGAGCGGTTTGTTCGGATCGACCTCGCGAACGATGGCGTCGGCCACGACGTCAGTATCGGTGTGATAGGCCACGCGGGCATTGTCGTACTCGGGCAGCTGATGCAGCGCGTTGACCAAGATCACAGGTTCGCTATCGCGTGCGAGCAGCACGCCGCAAAAACGCTCGAACATATCGGCATAAAAACCGGTCAGGTAATAGATCGACCACGGGTCGTTTACGAGCAGCTGTGAGCCGGGGTGCTGAGCCTCGAGCACATCGAGCACGCGCGCCACACGCTGGTCATCGACATGTGCCATACATCGTCCTTTCGCTAGGGTGCCACCATGGTATCCCAAGCCCGGCACATAGGGACGTTCCTTTTATGCCGGCACCTTGGGACACTCCTTAGCATGGGCTGTCTAGCGAACGTTCGGGCAAAAGTAGCTAAAAGAGGCCCGTCCCAAATGGGCTGGTTTCAAAAGTATGGCGGATTACGGGGCTGGACCTGTATTACTTGACCATGGCAAAAATCGCGAAATTAAAACCGCATGTAGATGGCTTGTCAAAAATTGAAAATGACCGGTATGGATGGGGGTCTCCGAATCAGCCCCGTAATCCGGCATAGTTTTGAAATGGCACTAAAGTAGGCACAAGCTAAATACCGATTCCAAGGATAGTTGCGGTGGAATAGTTCCTGGATGCCGGGGTTTTGGCGGAAATCAGGAACTATTTCACCGCAATTGAGGAGGGGCGGGGTGGATGGCGGGGGTAGCTAAAGACCCCCGTACTAAATTAGCTACTTAGGCTCGGTCGATGTCCATGCTGGCGATTAGGTTGATGTTGGTGTCTAGGAGGTTGGGGAGGATTATGTCGCCCATGTGGATGGGGGCGTTGACGACTAAGCCACGGATGAGAGACATGGCTTGGGCGGGGAGTTCGAGCGAGATG
>CALBBA010000131.1 GCA_937926755.1 uncultured Collinsella sp. | reverse complement strand
TTCGTCGATGTAGTCGATTTCGATGGCCTGCAGGACCTGCGCCTCGACAATGTGGCCGATGCGGCACTTGGCCATAACAGGGATGGAGACGGCCTCCTGGATGCCCTTGATCATCTTGGGATCACTCATGCGCGAGACGCCGCCTGCGGCGCGGATGTCGGCCGGGATGCGCTCGAGCGCCATGACGGCGCAGGCGCCTGCCTCCTCGGCGATGCGTGCCTGCTCGGGCGTGGTGACGTCCATGATGACGCCGCCCTTGAGCATCTGCGCGAGCTCGCGATTGAGTTTGACGCGATCGGCCTTGCTGGTCTGTTCTGCCATGGTTGCTCCCTTGGTTGGCATGTGCATTGCTTGACGGAACATCCTATCGGGGAGCTGGGTATGGCGAAATACTCAGTTTTCGAGATAATTACAAGGTCAGACTAATACCAGATTGAATGACTTAATAAGGTCAGGTGATAGGCTCATGCTTGACTACAATTTGGAAAATCGCGGCGAAGCATCGCTTTATGAGTATGTTTACCAGCAAATTCGCGATGATATTGTTGCTGGCCGTATTGCGGCGGGGGAGCATCTGCCGTCTAAGCGCGCCTTTGCCAGTCATCTGGGAATCAGTGTCATTACCATCGAGAATGCATATAGCCAGTTACTTGCCGAGGGCTATATTTGCTCAATGCCGCGTCGTGGCTACTACGCTTGCGAGCTTCCGGATGCACCGGTTTTGGCTTCGGCTGCGGAGGGCATCGACCGAGATGCCGCCTCTGCTGGTCCCAGCGCGCATGATGTCAACGGACAGGTTGAGCTGTTCGATGCACTTTCTCCTTCCGCTTTGGAGGCGGCGCGGCTTTGGCAAAGTGCGCTACGGGCGACGCTGACGTCCGAAGACGAACGTGAAATCTTTTCGCCCGCACCGGCGCAGGGCACCGCTCGGCTGCGACGCGCAATTGCTCACCATCTGCGTGGGACAAGGGGCATGAATGTCGACCCCAACAACATTGTTATCGGTGCAGGCGCCCAGCTGCTCGATACCATGTTGGTTCAGTTGCTTGGAGCCGACAAGGTGTATGCCGTTGAGGACCCGGGCTATTTACGTCTGACGCGCATTTATCAGGCTATGGGCTGCAAAGTTCGACATATCCCGTTGGATGATGAGGGCGTGGACTTGAGCGCTCTGCAGAAAACCGGGACCGATGTACTTCACCTGATGCCGTCTCACCAATATCCAACCGGCCTTGTGACGAGCATTGCGCGTCGCTATGCGCTTCTGAGCTGGGCCGCCGAGCGACCAGGTCGGTATCTCATCGAAGATGACTTTGATTGTGAGTTTCGCCTTGCCGGCAAGCCGATTCCCGCGCTCGCGTCGATCGATGCCGCCCAGTCGGTTATCTACACCAACACGTTTTCGAAGAGCCTTTCATCGGCGTTGCGTTTGGCGTATATGGTGTTGCCCGATGAGCTAATGGAGCGGTTTAGGCGCAACCTTGGTTTCTACGCCTCGTCGGTGAGCTCTGTTGACCAGGTCGCTTTGGCGCGTTTGCTGGAATCGGGTGATTACGAGCGACATGTGAACCGCGTGCGCGTTCGTGCTCGCGAGGCGCGTGATGGCCTGATGGCGCTTGTGCGGAAGGTATTTCCGGCAGGAGAGGTCTCGATCGAGCATGCAGACGCGGGCCTTTACTGCACCGTGGTTGCGGAGCGCGGAGCGGGCGGAAGCTCTTTTGTGCGGGCCCTCACGCGCTCGAGTATCCCTTTTGTCGATATCAGTGACTGTTATTGGTGTGCCGATGGCGCATTTGTCCCTGAAAACTCAAGTCAAATTCTTGTTCAGTATGACGATTTGAGTTCAAAAGCGCTAAATACCTTGGAATCGCAGCTAATGGGAGCACTCTGCAACCTAAGTGAGTAGGCTTTTGGAACTTTGGCGACCAGGCAGTTTTGTAACAAGCTATCTACCTGCGGTTTTGAAAAGCAGGATGACCGGCCTGCTCGGGATGTTCAAAAAAGTCTACTCACTTGCCGCGCAAAGCTCCTGCATGAGAAAAAATGGGGTTTTCAACAGGGCTTCGTCCAGCTCTCGGCAAGCTTTTGGCCAGTTGGGGAGTGCTGTTGAAAACTTGGCAGTCCGTTCGGCGCCATTTTTGGTGCGTTCGCGCCAATGCGTGACTGACTGGGTTGAAATTCGTGTTTTCCTGTGCCTATGAAGGATCTACTTTGTGACATATCAGCTTTTAGGTACTGGCGTTTGCCTCCTCAAGTCCGCGCTTTGTGTCCGCCGCTTCCACGACCGGAAGAAGACCGGCAGCGATATGATCTCGCCCGCAACCCGACGGCTGCGGTCGCGCTCGGTTTTCCGTTGTATACATTGGTTCAGACAAGAAACAAACGGACTTGTCCTGCCAGCATTAGGCAGCGGCTGTTTCTTGGTGAGCTTCCCAGGGAATCCGTACTGGAAACGGAGCATGGGTTTTTGATTACGTCTCCTCTACTGACGGCATTCATCATGTCACGGCATCTGACGGATCTTCAGCTTCTTTTGGTATTGGCGGAGATGTGTGGCTTGTTTGCGGTGTGTGCCCTGCCGGCGTTACTTGAGACGGAGCTTTCGCGTGCAATTGATTCGGGCGCGATTTCGACAACGTTCGGTTGGGTGCGCTGCCCGTCCGAGGACGGCACCGCCTCAAATTTATGGCGTCGAGACGCTTTGGTTTTGGGCGGAGACCTTGACCGTTTTTGTTCAGATGTTTGCGGGATGCGTTACGGCAATAGATTTATGGCGGTATCGCAACTCGTTCCATTGGGTGCCGCGTCGCCTTTTGAGGTCGAGGCGTATTTGCTACTTGCACTGCCGCGATCCCTGGGAGGCGAAGGTTTTTGCGGCATAGAGCTTAATGTTGAAGTGATGCTAAACACAAATGCTCGAGCGATTGTGGGAAAGTCCCGTGTATATATCGACCTACTTCTTTCTTCACCGGACGGTAGGCGACAGGTGGCCATTGAATGTCAGGGAAAGGCCTCGCACGGACGCGCAGGGGATGGCTTGCGTGACGCTGACCGCATGACGGCCCTTCAGGCCATGGGCTACGATGTACTTCTCCTGACACACAGACAGATATCCGATGAGGATAGATTCCGCGCGATCGTTAAGGCCATATGCAGGATGCTCGATGCTGAATATCGTGATAAAAGCTCAGATGAGCAAAGGGCTGAGACATTACTCCGGTCTGAACTATTCGTTGACTGGACAAAATTGGGAGTAATCGACGGAAAGATGCCCGTTAGACGCAAAACAGCTCGATCGTGGACGGCTGCGGTTCTAAGTGAGTAGGCTTTTGGCACTTTGGCGACCAGGCCGTTTTGAAACAAGTCATTTACCTGCGGCTTTATAAAGCAATATGGATGGCGTGCTCGGCAAGTTCCAAAAAGTCTACTCACTTAGTTTTTGACGAGAAACCGATGCCGAAGGCGGTCCTATTTCAGGGCGTTAACGAGTCCTCGAGACACAAAAAGGCCCGAACCAATACGGTCCGGGCCTTCTTCGAGCTAGAGGTTATGTCTCAGGCGGTTGGCTTAGCCAAAGTAGCGCTTGAGCAGGCCGGCGAAAGCCTTGCCGTGACGAGCCTCGTCGCGGGCCATCTCGTGGACGGTGTCGTGGATGGCATCGAGACCAGCGGCCTTGGCGCGCTTGGCAAGATCAGTCTTGCCGGCGGTGGGGCCGTTCTCGGCCTCAACGCGCATCTCGAGGTTCTTCTTGGTGGAGTCGGTCACGACCTCGCCCAGCAGCTCGGCGAACTTGGCGGCGTGCTCGGCCTCCTCGTGGGCAGCCTTCTCCCA
>CALBBA010000130.1 GCA_937926755.1 uncultured Collinsella sp. | reverse complement strand
GAACGCGATGGCCCGGCGGGGGAACTTGTTGGTAGAGCCCGTCAGGTCGCGCTGGGCGAAGTCATTGACCTTGATGACCGCACCGTCCATGTCGAAATCGAGCTTTGAGCGGTTCTGCCCGATCTGTTCGATTTCCTTGATCGCGTCCTCAATGTCGTGGACGATGTGGTAGCGGGGAGAGACCGGCAGGCCGAGACTTTTGAGGTAATCGAGGCTTTCCGCGTGGGTAGTCAGCTCCTTGCCACGCACCTGCTGGACGTTGAAAACAAAAATCGAAAGGCCGCGGCTCCCGGTGATCTTGGCGTCCTTCTGGCGCAGCGAACCGGCGGCGGCGTTGCGGGGATTCTTGAAGGGTGCCGCGCCCTGCAATTCCTGCTCGGCGCAGAGGTGCTGGAACGCCTCATGGGGCATATAAACTTCGCCGCGCACCTCGAGAAACTCAGGGGCATTCTTCAGCTTCTTCGGTATCTTTTTGATAGCCCGGACATTGGCGGTGACGTCCTCGCCTACGACACCGCCGCGGCGGGTAGAAGCACGGACCAGTTCACCGTTCTCGTACTCAAGGCTGCAAGAAAGACCGTCGATCTTGATTTCGACGACATACTCCGGCTCGATGCCCGCGTCACGCACTCTGCGGTCGAAATCACGCAGTTCATCGTAGGAAAATGCATCCAGCAAGCTTTCCATCTTGACGACATGTGTCACTTTTGCGAAGCGTCCGCTGGGGGTGCCGCCGACGTGCTGGGTGGGTGAAGCCGGAGTGACCAGCTCCGGGTACTGCGCCTCCAGCTCCTTCAATTCCCGCGTCAGGGCGTCGTATTCAAAGTCCTCGAGTTCGGGGGCGTCCTGGTCGTAATAAAGGCGGTTATTCTTCTCGATAACAGCGCGCAGTTCCTCTACGCGCTTCTTGGCTTGTTCCAGTTCCACAGTTCCACTCTCCTGCCTGACGCGGGACAGAGCGCCGCGTCTTGATTCTCTTGCGATAGTATCCCACAAAACTTCGG
>CALBBA010000129.1 GCA_937926755.1 uncultured Collinsella sp. | reverse complement strand
GCGGGCCTTCCGGGAGCCGTCTGCGCAACACTCAATGACCGCGTGCTGACGTTTCTCAACCGCGCTCGCAAGGTCACGCTCGAACCGCTTTCGGTCGGAGATGTCGACGCCTATTACCAGCGGGCTTTCGAAGAGCTCTGCCTTGATATTCCAAGCCATCTTCGCCTCTGTGCCGCTCGCGCAACCCAAGGCTCACCCTATATGCTGCAGCTCATCGGCTATAACATCGCCAATCGCTGCAAGGCTGGAGAACGTGCAGCGCGCGAGCAAATCGACGGAGCCATCGAAGCGTCGAAGGTCGATTTCGAAAACGATGTCTGCGAAACGACGCTCGCCGCGTTATCGGACCAAGACGTCGCGTTTCTCTCCGCAATGACTGATGACGAAGACGCCGTGTCTCGCATTTCTGATGTTGCGAAGCGCATGTCAGTCACACCCGACTATGCGCAAAAGTATCGCCGGCGCCTCATCGACGCCGGCGTTATCGAACAGGCGCGCCGCGGTTACGTGCGCTTCGCCGTCCCATATATGGCTGATTACCTGAGCAGCCAGCTCTAGGCAACCACCACGAAGGAGACAGGCACCTTTGTGGTGGCTTGGGCAGTTGCGGTGAAATAGTTCCTGTTTTGCGGCCCGCGGTGCCTAAACAGGAAGTATTCCACCGCAAGTTAATGCAGTTAGTCGCAGGTGATGTCGAGGTTCTTGCCGACGAGGCCTACGTAGCCACCCTCGGCAGCCTTGGGGCTGTCAGCATGGCAGAGAACCCACTTGTCGGCCTTCCAGTAGCAGTAGCTGTCACCGGCGGCAGGCATGTCGGCTGCAGCCTCGGGGCGCGGGCCGTTGGTGCCGGCGGGCAGCGCCACCATCACCTGGAAGCCGCCGTCGTCGACCATGCAGGGCGTGTAGTGGAGCGTGGTGTTGAAGACTTCGACGACCGTACCTGTCGGCACGCGGAACGCCTTGACCTGAGCGGTGTCGAGCTTACCGTCCTCGATCTCCCAGCGATGCGCCACGAGCAGGATAAAGTCGCGGGCGCCCAGGTTAAACTCGCTGGCGCGGTGATACTCCAGGCAGTTGAGGCGTGTGTTGTGGCCGTTGCACCAACCGAGCTGGAAAGGGCGGCCGCCAAACATGAGAAAGCCCAATTTGTCGGCATCCTTGACGCCCTCGAGCTCCGGCGCGCTTGCCACGTACTTGCTGCCCTCGGGGACGGGCGTGGCAGAGAGCGCCTCGAGTACGGGCGACGTGAGCTCGGACGGAACGTTATCCCAAACGTTGCCATAGGATTTGAACTCGGGATCGTTGACAGAGTAGATATGCATGTTCACTCCTGTTCGTTTATGTAACAGTACGAACATTCTAGAACAAACATGAGCGATTTTGAACGCTCATCCCGACCACTCAACAAAAAGGCGCCCCCGCATAAGCGAAGGCGCCCAATGCGCGCGTTTTGGGCGATAAAGCCCTTACGCCTGCTGATAGTGCAGGTGCTTCTCGTCGATATCGGCCAGGTCGCGGGCGAGGTAACGGCGCGCAAGCCAGTTTGCCATGGGGAGGTTCTGGTCCAGGTAGTTACCGCACTCCTCGGGAGCGGCACCGGGGACATCGCCCTCAAAGCCCGCGACAAACTCGAACAGCTCACGCACGAGCGGCAGGATCTCCTCGCTCGTCACCTCGCCAAAAACGACGAGGTAAAAGCCCGTGCGGCAGCCCATGGGCCCAAAGTAGACGATACGGCTCGACCACTCGGCATGGTTACGAAGGAACGTCGCGCCCAAATGCTCAATCGTGTGGCACTCGGCCGTGTTCATGACCGGCTCCTTATTAGGCGTGGTCAAGCGCAGGTCAAAGGTGGTGACGGCGGCGCCAGTCGCCGGATCGCGGTCGATGCGGCTCACGTACACGCCGGGCTCAAGCAGCAGATGGTCAACGGAAAAACTCGCGATACGCTCCATGGCAGTTCCTCTCGGTAGTTAAATTGGGACGGGGCTCTTTTAGCTGGTTCGAATGATCGCACCAATCATACCAGTCAAAAAAGCCCCGTCCCAAATTGACCACCTGGGACGGGGGTCAATGAGTTTTTAATCCCCGTCCCAGAAAAATCCTTGGGCGCCGCGCAGCCGCCTAGGCAGTGTAGGCGATAGTCGCGTCGACAGCATGGCGCCAGCCGGCGATCTTTTTGGCGCGCTCGCCGGCGGGCATGGCAGGCTCCACGATGCCGCGGGCCCCATAGACGTCGACGACATCGCGCGTGTACATGCCCAGCGCAATGCCGCAGGCCCAGGCCGCGCCCAGACCGCTCATCTCGTCGTTGCTCGCGATGCGGATGGGCGAGCCAACCAAGTCGCTCTCAAACTGCATCAGGTACGCGTCGCGCGTGGGACCGCCGTCAACACGAAGCTCGGCCAGCGCCGCGCCCGAATCCTCGACCATCGCATCGATGACGTCGAAGATCTGATAGGCAATCGACTCATCGGCGGCCTTTACGAACTCCGCGCGGCCCGTGGTGCGTGTCATGCCAAAAACGCAGCCCTCGGCGTCACTCGCCCAGTGCGGCGCGCCCAAGCCGGTAAACGCCGGCACAAAGTAAACGCGGCTCGCCGGATTGGCGGCATAGCACAGGTCGGTGACTTCCTCGGGATTGTTGATGAGCTCCAGGTCGTCGCGCAGCCACGTCTTGACGGCGCCGGCGTAGCTCACGTTGCCCTCGAGCACATACTCGGTCACACCGTCCATACGCCACGCAAGCGAGCTCGAAAGCCCGTGCGAGCTGGCGACAAACTCGTTGCCGACGTTCATCATGACCGAGCTACCGGTGCCATAGGTCGCTTTGGCCATGCCGCGGCTGTGGCAACCCTGCGCAAACAGGGCCGCATGGCTGTCGCCCAGCACGCCGTGCACCGGCACGGGCGCGGGCAAAAAGCCATCCAGGTCCGTTGTGCCAAACAGACCGTCGGAATCAGTCACCTGCGGCAGGCAGGCCGGATCGATGCCAAAGGCCTCGCACACCGGCTCGCTCCAGCAGCCACGGCGCAGGTCGAAGAGCTGCGTGCGGCTGGCATTGGACCAGTCGCAGCGGAACTCCGCGCCGCCCGTGAGCGTCCAGACCACCCAGGCATCGATGGTGCCCAGACACAGCTCACCTGCCGCCGCGGCCTCGGCAGCCGTGGGAACGTTCGCGAGAATCCAAGCCATCTTGCCCGCCGGATAGTAGGGCGAGAGTACCAGGCCCGTCGTGTCGCGCACCAGCTCGGCCACGCCCTCGCGCGCGGCCAGCTCGTCGCACAGCTCACGGGCGCGGGCGCACTGCCACACCACGGCGTCGCACAGTGGCTCGCCCGTCGTGCGCCTCCAGGCAACAGTAGTCTCGCGCTGGTTGGAGATGCCGATGCCGGCAACGTCGGCCGGATCGACCCCGGTCTCCTCCACCACGGCGCGCGCCACGGCCAGCACGTTGGCGGCGATCTCGGCTGGATCATGGCTCACCCAGCCAGCCTCGTTAACAATCTGGCGATGTGGGCGATCGGCACGATGAATCAAATGGCCGCCCTCGTCCACCAGCAGCGCCTTGGTGCCCTGCGTGGATTGATCGATTCCGATGATGTATTTGCTCATGTACTCTCCTGTCTCCCCCGTCGATTCAAAAACTAAAACCCGACGGACAAGGAGCGAGCGGCCGTCAAGTGCCGCAGATTGCCGTGAAAGAGGAGCGCCGCGTACTCTGTGTACGCAAGCGACGGTTTGAACGGCAAGGTGCGGTGCTTGGCGGCCGCGCAGCGTCTGTTTCTACTAGTTGCCGAGGAACTCGGCAACGGTCTTTGCGATTCCCTCGCCCGTCAGGCCGTAGTGCGCAAAGACCTCGGGGCTCGTGCCGGTGATGACCGGCGCGTCGGGCAGGGAGAGGCACTTGACCGGACGCGGGCAGTGCTCACCCACGACCTGCGCGACCATGGAACCCAGGCCGCCGAAGGGGCTGTGCTCTTCGACGGTCACGACGGCGCGCGTGGCACCGGCGGCCTCGATCACGGCCTCGGCGTCAAGCGGCTTGACGCAATACATGTCGAGCACCGTCGCCGAGATGCCCTGCTCGGCCAGCAGGTCGGCAGCGTCCACGGCATGGCGGACCATCTCACCGGTGGCGACGAGCGTCACATCGGTGCCGCGACGCACCCAGGTGGCGCGATCCATCTGGAACGGACACTCGTCCTCGGTATACACGTCCTCGACCGGGTTGCGCCCCACGCGGATGTAGGCCGGCTTGTTGTCGGCAACCAGGGCGCGCACGAGCTCGGCAGTCTGAAAACGATCGCTCGGCAGATACACGCGCATGTTGGGAATCGCGCTCATAGCGGCGATATCCTGCGCAGAGTGGTGGCTCATGCCCAGGGCACCATAGGACACGCCGCCCGAGATGCCGATGAGCTTGACGTTGGTGTTGGAGTACGAGACGTCGACCTTGCACTGCTCATACGAACGCGTGGTCACAAAGGACGCCGGCGAGGCGGCCCAGGCCTTCTTGCCGCACGAAGCCATGCCGGCGGCGATACTCACCAGGTCCTGCTCGGCGATGCCGACCTCGACGGACTGCTGGGGATACTGATCGAAGAACGGCGTGAGCGATGCGGAGCCGCGGGAGTCGGAGCACAGGACGACGATGTCCTTGTCAGTTGCGGCGGCCTCGAGCAGCGTGTCGCAGATAACCTTGCGGTTGGCGATCTTGTTAGCCATTGATAGCCTCCTTATGGGCAGCGAAATCGGCGATGATCTGGGCATATTCCTCATCGTTGGGCAGGTGATGATGCCAGGCGGCCTTGTCCTCCATAACCGGCGAGCCGTAGCCCTTCACCGTGTTGAGGATGATGACCGTGGGCTTACCCTTGGTCTCGGCGGCCAGCGTCAGCGCGGCATCGATGGCCTGGACGTCGTTGCCCGGAATGGAGAGCACGTTCCAGCCGAAGGCGGCCCAGCGCTCCTCCTGCGAATCCTGCTTCATGACGTCCTCGGTGCTACCGCTGATCTGCAGGCGGTTGCGGTCCACGAGCGCGCACAGGTTATCGAGCTGGTAGTTGCCGCCGCTCATGGCGCCTTCCCAGACCGAGCCCTCGGCAAGTTCGCCATCGCCCATGATGGTGTAGACGCGGTAGTCGCGGCCGTCCATCTTGCCGGCGAGCGCCATGCCCACGGCAACGGGCAGGCCGTGGCCCAGCGAGCCGGAGTTCATCTCGATGCCCTTGAGCTTGTTGTTGGGATGGCCGATGTAGGGGCTGCCGAACTTGGAGAAGCGGGCCTTGACGTCATCGAGGTCAAGATAGCCCTCGTGGCAGAGCACCGCGTAGTAGGCCTCCATGGCATGGCCTTTGGAAAGCACGAAGCGGTCGCGGTTGGGATCGTCGACGGTCTCGGGCGAAATGTTGAGGTGGTTGGCGTAGAGGGTCATGAGGGCGTCGATCACTGACATGTCGCCGCCGATGTGACCGCCGGCGCCAGCCATGATGATATCGACGCAATCGCGGCGAAGGTCCCAACGCAGGGACTCAAGCTCTTCGATAGTTGCCATTTCTACTCTCCTCGCAGGTAGGCTTTAACGTCTTCTTCGATGGGGTCGTACAGGTCGGGGGCAATGCCAATGTACTTGCACGCCTCGTAGAGCACCGGCACCACGTTGGCGTGAATGGCGACGCAGTGGTGGATGTAGGGACCCTCGACGATCTTGGCCTCGAGGCGCTTGAGGTTGTCGACCTCGACCCACAGGTAGGTGCCCATGCCGGCCGGGCCGTCGATGCCGCGGGCATTGCCCAGCAGCAGCGAGTACTCGCCGTTGTCGCCGTCAAAGCGGGCAAGGGTGAGGTCGCCGTGCTTGGCCTCGGCCGTCAGCGCGCCGGGGTGATCGAAGGCCAGCGGGTAGGTGAGCTTGGGCTTGACGGCCGCGCAGCTGCAGGGCCAGGGGCCGCAATGCTGCAGCAGCTCGCCGTTCTCGTTATCGGGATGGCGCACGGTCCAGTCGGCGAACATGCCGCGGTGACGGCCCAGGTCGGCGGCCTCGACCATCAGCGCGGTGATGGCGCCGTGGATATCGGTCTCGCATACGATAGGAATGCCCATCTCGTTGAGGATGGCGTTGGCGGCGCAGGGCATAATGCCCAGCTCGTCCTGCAGAGCGTTCCAGCACTGAATGGCACCGGCGTTGCAGCCATACTTCTCGACCAAGCGCTTCATGGCGATAGCAAGACCGGCGACCGCGGGGACCTTGTCCTCGGGGATGCAGATCTCAAAGCTGTCGTTGATGTGGGCAAGCATGGCGGCCATGGCCTGCTCGTCGGCCTGGGCGTCGCGCACAGCCTGGACAAGCTCGGTCATGGGGATGGGCGAAAGCTGGATGTTGAACTTCTCGAGCAGCTCGCCCTCGTTGCACATGGTGGACCAGAAGTCGAACGGACGGGTCGCCATCTGCAGGATGCGCGTGTGCTTGAAGGTCTTGACCACATTGCATACGGCCAAAAAGTCCCAGACGCCGCGCTCGAGCTCGGGGTCGGTCAGGCGGCAGTTGGTCATGTAGGTGAAGGGAACCTGGAAGCGGCGCAGAACCTTGCCGGTGGCGAACAGGCCGCACTGGCTATCGCGCAAACGGGTGCCGTCGGGCTCGGGGCGCTCGTCGCGCGGGCCCCACAGCAGCACGGGCAGACCGAGCTCGCGGGCAAGGCGAGCGCAAACGTACTCGGTACCAAAGTTGGCGTGGCACAGCATAATGCCGTCGACGCCCTCGGCGCGGAACTTCTCGATGATAGGCTCGATATGGCTGTCGTCGAACAGCAGGCCCTCGTCATTGATGTCGTCGATATCCACGATGTCGACGCCGATCTCGCGCAGGCGATCAACCGTCAGGCCGCGATACTTGATCGCGTCCGGCGCGCTAAAGATACTGCGGCGCGTGGGCACAAAACCGAGCTTGATCTTATCCATGTACGTCCTCCCCTAATCACATATTCAGTAAACAGACGCATGTTTCGTTTTGTTATGTTTACTAAATATTTTACTCTTTTGTTTAGTAGTTTAGCGCGAAAGTCCCGTAGACGGTAGAGAAATCAGCATAAACGGTATGTAAACAATCTGAACATACAAGGGCAACAAAAAGAGGGCCCCGAAGGACCCTCTCTATCCGCATATGCATGTACGCGAAATCAATGCCGCCCTATTGCCGCGAGCACACCGCCCGCGGGGGTAATCTGGCTGCAAGGCCCGTGGTTACGCCCCCATCTTGCGATAGACGTCCACGAACTCCTTGGCAAGGATGCCAAAGCCCTCGGCACTCATAAGCTGATCCTCGGCATGGACAACCAAAAGATCGATGCTCAGGTTCTCGCCAGCTGCAGTCTGCTGGACAAGGCCACCGTGAGCCGCGTGACCCTCGGCATAGTGCTGCTGGCCCTCGGCGATCTTCGCCTCGGCCTCTTCGAACTTGCCATCACGAGCTAGGTGAATCGCATCGATGTAGCAGCTGCGCGCGCAACCGACGCCTGCAATGATCTGAAAGCTCTGAAGCTGAACCTCTTCTGCCGTCATACCTACAGTCCCATCAGTTCCTTGGCCTGGGCCAGAGCCTTGGCGCCGTCCATCATGCCGTAGATGGCCATGGGGATCACGCCGACCGGTACCTCGGGGCATGCGGCAGAAACCTCGTCCTTGGCATAGCCAACCTGCGGCCCAAGCAGGATGCAGTCGGCATTGCGTCCGATGGTGGCAGCCTCGCTGACGGCGTGGGCGGAGACCTCGCACTCCAGACCCTCGGCGTCGGCAGCCTTCTTGATGTTCTTCATGATGATGCTCGTGGACATGCCACCGGCGCACATAAGAACGATGTTTTTCATTGCAGTTCCTTTCCTGTAACCCCTCACAGGGACTTATATGTTTCGGCAATCAACGTGATCGGCCGAACCTACGAACTTACGGACAATGACCTACTCGGCAGAAGCCTTTGCGGCGGCCTCCTCCTCGAGGGCCTCCTTGTCGGCCATCTTGACAAACGGGATGAACAGCAGGGCAACGGCGAGAATCGCAGCGCAGACAATGACAACCAGACCAGGACCGCCGATGAAGAAGTCGGTGATGGGCAGCGGCACGACGAACGGCATATTGACCGTCGGGTTATACGCGTTGCCAAGACCCAGCAGCAGGCCAATGGCGGCAACGGCGCATGCGATCGGCTTGAGCAGGATGTAGGGGATGAACATATAGGGGTTCATGGCGACGGGCGTACCAAAGATGATGGGCTCGGAGATGTTGAAGATAGCAGGCACCAGAGCGACCTTGGAAAGCGTCTTGTAGCGCTCGGACTTGGCCGTGAGCAGCGCAAGCTCCATGCCCAGGGCGTCAACAGAGCCCACGGAGAACATAACGATGAACGGCAGATACGGAAGCGGTTGGCCGGCAAGGTATGCCTCGACGTTGGCCAGAGCGCACGTCGAAACGACCGGCATGTACACGCTCATCAGGACGCTGGGGTGTACACCAAAAAAGAACAGCAGGTTGCACAGGATAAAGTAGACGACGACGGCCCACGGGCTGGAGCCCAAGAACATAACGGGTACCGCAATGGTGGAGTTGATGAGGTTAAAGACATCGCCGTAGCTCGTCAGGCCCATGCCCCACTTAAGCAGCGCGGCCGAGGTAAAGATGACGATGGCGCAGAACATCGGGGACAGCGAGTCGTTGACGAACTGCGGAACGGAATCGGGCATGGGGATGGCGATATGCTTCATAAGGAAGTTAAGCGCCTTCGGCACGATCAGCGCCACGAGCAGGGCCACGAACAGACCCGAGCTGCCCAGGTAACGGGTGGTGATGAAGGTCGAGCCGTCCTCGGCATGGCCCAGCGGGATCAGCAGGAGCAGAACGCCAATGGACGCAACCGTCGTCGTAAGGCCCTTGTTCTCAAGCACCTTGCCGTAGGAGTACGAAACCGAAGCGCACATGTAGATGGCACCGAGGTTCATGGTGACGACCAACACATCGGCAATCGTCGCCGACATGCCAGTGCCGGTAAGGAACGCCTGCAGCGGCGGGATCGGCAGTCCGTTGATGATGGAGAGCAGCGCCACGCCCAGCGTAACGGGCATGGTCGCCATCATGCCGGACATAAGGCCCTTTACGACCTTAAAGCTGCTCACTTTGTGGGCAATGGGGCCCACGTGCTTCTCGAGGAAGCCCTGCATCGAATCGAGAACGCTCATTTCGTGTTCACTGATCCTCTCTAAACGATTCATCTAGCTGTCAAGCGGGAAATTGCGGCCGACTCTTTCCCGCCTATGACCAAGGGAAATATGGTTATGCCTTGAGCTCGAGGACGAGGAGCCAATCCCCAACCTCGGGTTTGTCAGGCAGTGTGATGCTGTCCGTGACGACAGAGACGTTCTCGCCGTCACGGTATGCGCCCGTGCGGGGGTTAAACCATCGGCTTGCATAGGCAGCGCCCGTCGGCACGCCCTCGATAGCAAGCTTTCGGCGCACGGTATCGCCAAAGTACGCGACGATGCGCGAAAGGTCCTGGTTGGCGGTTGCCAGCGGAGCCTTGTTGGCAAACAGGTTGCCCGCATCGGTCGTTTCGTAGGGAGCGAGCTCCCAGAAGTGATTTTCTTCGTAGAAGGAGCGCATATAGCCCATCTGGACTGCACCCTCTCCGTCTACCGCCTGGGCCCACGTAATGCCAAAGCGGTTGAAGATCGCCATAAAGGGATCGAGCTCCTCGGGACTTTCCCACACGTTGTCCCAGATGCCCTGGGCTCCGTAGGTATAGCCAGCGCCGCCCGCCTGCATGCAGATATACGCCACGCGGCGCAACATGTCTGCGGTGCACAGGCGCGTACCCATCTCCTCGAGCGTCGAGCAAAACTCGTAGAGCGCCTCGCCCTCGACGAAGGGCTTGTCGTCATGAGCTGCCAGATAGTCAAAGTAGTCGCTCGCCTTGATCAGGTAATCGCCATGACCGGCCTGGTTGAGCGTAAAGTCCATCCAAGCCTCGTCCTGGTAGTAATCGGCAAAGGGGCGCTCGTTGGTATAGTGCGCCGTAGCCAGGTGGCCATAGCCGTCGCGGGCCTCGATCTCCAAGGCGACCTCACGCCATCCGTCGATCAAAGCGGCTCGATCTTCTTTGCCATACCCGGCAACCTCGCCGGCAAGCGTCCAAACCATCGGATATGCGCCATAGCGCGCCACCAGATAGCGGGCAAGGTGCTTTTGATGCTCCACGCCATGATCGCCGCGAATAGAAAACGCCCATGCCTGGCCAAGCGCGTTGACCAAACCGGCATCGGCGACATAGGCCATGCGGCGATCAAGCTCCTGCCGGTAGAAAGCAACATTGGGCAGATCCTCTGCGCCCTTGGGCATACCGCCGTCAATCCAGTAGCGACCATCTGCGCCCATGTCAGAGCGCAAGTTGGTCTGGTAGACGGTAAATCCCTGCTTGGCACGCAGGTCGACCATGCCGCGGAACTGACTCGTCATGCCAGGGTGGTTCGACTTGTCCCAGCTCTCGCGGTAGGCAAACTCCCAGTGGGTGTCGCCGAGCCAAAAAAACGGCGTGCCATCCGAATAGGCAAATAAGTGCGGGTTGTCCGCGACGCGGATAAAGCCGTGGCGATACAGGTCGAGGCCGCCCGTGTACGGTACAGCCTCGACGCTGCCCACACGGCCATTAAGACCGGTCTGCTCGGGAGCCTCGATACCATAGTTCCAAGCGCCGAGCTCGGTCGGGGCAAACGAGACGCGGTAGGTGCGGTCGCCGTCCCAGTAGGCCTCGCGGCGGATCACCCTGCCGCTCGGACCGACAAACTCCGCCCAAATCTCAACATCCAAAAACGGGTTGTCGAACGAACAGGCGCTCTCAAACGTCAGAACGACCGGACGCCAGATCTCGGCGACAGCGTCTTGGTTCAACGTCGTATCCATTACAGACCCCTCTCCGGTCTTAATACCTACTAGTTCAGTCCCCGCTCGCTCGCGGACCTCACGGCAAAGTCAACGATCGCCCGGGCGTCTTCGGCACAGACAAAGCCTTGCGACACCTCAATCGCCGTATCGCGCTCGCACAGGGCGCGGTAGTTTTCGAGCGATCCGTACAGCTCCTTGAGCATCGATGCCGAGAACGACTCCATGTGGCCAAACAGCCCATCCTTGTCGCTCGTCTTATCGACCGTGCCCTGGCCCGGCTCCACCAGGCTCGTGTTGGAATAGCGGGCAAACGGATGCTCGAGCAGGCAAGTGCGAAGGCCGCCCTTGGTGTTGCCCAAGGCATCCTTTACGTTCTCGCCGTTTGCATCCAGCTCAATGCGCGGGCACGTTGCCGGCGCGGCGCCGGTGCGGACCCAACGGAACAGGTTGCGGAAGGCAGCGTGGAAGAGATACTGCGACGGATAGGCGTTTGCCTCGGCATGCTTGCCGACATACACCGGCAGGTGGTCGATACGCTTAAGATCCTCGTCGTCCTGGTAATAGTCGACATAGCTCCACTGCGTATCGTGGGAGGATCCTGTCACCTCATACAGTCGGTACTTAAAATCGGGATCGTCGCTATCGGGCATAAGCGTGCGCCAGCTCTCAAAGCGACCATTCTCGCTCTCGGTCTGAAGGGCGATAAACGGCTCCTCGGCATGCTCGACGCGCAGCAGGTGGTGCGCATAACCTCGGTCGCTCTCGTACTGGTTGACGGGAATGCACATCGAGTGGATACCACCGCCGGACAGATATCCGTCGAACACGCGACCGTCACGGCGCACGTCCTCGCGATAGGCAAAGCTGTTAAGGTAGCGGAACAGATAGGCGCCGGACTGCGACCATCCCGTAAGGCAGATTGCCTGGCGAGGATAATCGCGGATCGGGGTGAGGTCGGAGTCT
>CALBBA010000128.1 GCA_937926755.1 uncultured Collinsella sp. | reverse complement strand
TTTAGCGTGGCACTGTTCCTCACGCGCAGCATGCCCATCGCCGCCATGGCCATGGGCATCGCCGCGATTGCCTCGCTCGTGCTGGTCACCGCCCCGCTCGCCCTGCTCGAAACCGAAAAATCACGCCGTATGAGTCTGCGCGAGGCTGGTCACCTGTTTATCCAGTGCGCCCCGCTCTTTGGTGCGCTGTTCCTGTTCAACCTCATCGAGAGCATGCCCAAGTTCGTGATGGAAGGCACACTGGCCTACAAATACCAGCTGTACTTTAATGCACTGTTCTTTCCAGCGCAGGCTATTTTGTTGAGCATTGGATTTATCTATAAACCGCAGCTCCTACGTCTGTCGAGCATTTGGGCGAATCCGCGCAAGCGTCGCCGCTTTGGCTTGATTATTGTTGCCGTTATGGCACTGATCGTGGTCATTACCGGAGCGTGCGCCGCATTTATGGCAGGCCCCGGCATCCCCATCATGAGCTTTATGTACGGCCTCAACTTTGAGCGCTACCGCACGTTGGCACTGCTAATGGTTGTCGCCGGCAGCGTCACCCCGGCAATCGACTTTATCTACGCCATCATCACGGTGTTGCGCCACGCCGGCGATGTCACCAAGATCTACCTGATCTGCTTCGCCGTAAGCGTGGTGCTGCCGGTGATCCTGATTAAGCTGCTGGGTCTGATGGGCGCCGTGGTGAGCTACCTAGCCATCATGGCCCTACTGCTGGTACTGTTGATTATCGAGTACGCCCACATCCGCCAACGCATAGAGAGGGACCGGAATCCGTACGGCGCCTAATTGCGGCGATGGGAGAAGCTAATTTGCGGTGGAATCACCCCGGCTGGAGTCTCGTTGCGGACACGCAAAACTAAGTGAGTAGACTTTTACCGAATCCCGGACCACACCGACAAAGCACAAGTCCGTGACCAGCGGTTTTATTGAGGCAAATATGTTGGGTGCTCGGCATTTCCAAAAAAGTCTACTCACTTAGCCAGCGGGCAGCCAAATGATTATTTAATCCCCGTCCCTGAAAAATCAATTTGCGGGCAGAAGGGCAAGAGTAGTCAAAAAAGCCCCGTCCCAAATTAGCTACCACTTGCACCGATTATTCGCCCGGGTTGATGTTCGCGTAGAACTCCGCCCCATCATCGAGCCGCAGGATGCCCACGCGACCGAACTCGGAGCCGGTGGCGGCGGCGCAATCGATATCGATGCGATCGGGCACGCCGGCAGTGTCCTCGCCGCCCAAGCGCACGATCTGCCCTCGTCCCGATTCCTCATCGAGCCCCGCAAGACCACCGACCTCGCAATAACGCCCGAGCGACACCGTTGGCGTGTGGCCACTCACCACGACCGAACCCTTGCCCTCGGCAGAAAGCAGCCCCGTCGGGGCATCCCAATAGCCATGGCGAATCCAGAGCAAGTCATCGGACGACTGTACGGCGAGCATTTGCTGCAGCAGCTCGCGATCGGCATCGACCGCTCCCCTGCCGTCGCCGCAATCGACACCATGCTCAAGCAAAAACGCACGCGCCGCCTCGGTCTGAATGCCGGCGTGCACCAGCAGGTACGGCCGCTCGGCAGTCTCGACCACCGCGTAGAGCGGCAGCGCGGCCATCCATCGCACGAGCTCCTCGTATGCCTCAAATTCCATGTCGTTGAGCTGCTCGCGCGTCGTCCAGCCACCGTTGATATCCCAGGTCTCGGCATCGAGCGGATCCTGGCCAATGATGGCATCGAGCATGATCTGCTCGTGATTGCCCTTGAGCACGCGGGCGTTGGGCAGCGAGCGCACGAGCTTAATAACACCGACCGGATCGGGCCCGCGATCGATCATGTCGCCCAGCACGTACAGTGTGTCGTCGGACGTCAACGAGATCTTAGACAGGGCCTCGTCAAGCGCACGCACGTGCCCGTGAGCGTCAGATGTCACATAGATCGCCATGGTACGCCTCTCCTTGCATTGCGGCCGAAGCCCGGTGCCGCAACTAAAACTTCAAGTTGAACTTAAACGTTACCCATTGTACTCCGTTGCAATAAAGCTGGAAAGGGTTTCCGAGCAGAGGCAAAGACGGCAGCCGTCTATGACGATATCGCGCACGCCCGCAATCCAACCCCATAAACCCACCATCTTTGGGTACAAATAACCGCAGACAACTGACCGTGCCACGCCAACCACCCAGGAGCGGACACCATCTATGAACCAGATCCTTCTCTTTATCGGCCTCGTCATCATTTTGTGCCTGACCATCAAACCCGTCGGCAAAAAACTCCCCTTCCCCACCCTGCTCATCTTTATCGCGCTCGGCATGCTGTTGGGCGTCAACGGCCCGACGCATATCGACTTTAGCGACTACGCACTCACCGAAACCGTCTGCAGCACGGCGCTGCTGTTCATCATGTTCTACGGCGGCTTTAACACCAATATCGACCGCGCCAAGCCCGTCGCTGCGCCGGCGGTGCTGCTGAGCACGCTCGGCGTCGTCATCACTGCCGGCATCACCGGCGTGTTCGCCCACTTCGCGCTGGGGATCGACTGGATCGGCAGCCTGCTGCTGGGATCGGTCGTGGCATCCACCGACGCGGCGAGCGTCTTTAGCGTACTGCGTGAGCACAGCCTGTCGCTGAGAGGTGGCACCGACTCGCTGCTCGAGGTCGAATCGGGCTCCAACGACCCCGTCGCCTACATGCTCACCGCTGTGCTCGCTACACTCGCGGCCGGCGGCGACATCAACATTCCCGCACTGCTGGCCAAGCAGATTATCCTGGGCGTGGGCCTGGGCCTTGCCATCGGCTGGGCGGCGGGCCGCCTGATTGAACGCGCGCACGCAACGGCCAAGGACGCGCAGACCATCTTCTTGTTCGCCGTGGCCATCGTCGCCTACGCGCTGCCGAGCCACCTGGGCGGCAACGGCTTTTTGGCCGTATACCTGGCAGGCATTGTGCTGGGCGCGAGCGACATCACCGGCAAGGTCGAGATGGCGCACTTCTTTGACACCCTTACCGAGATGGCCGAGATGACAATCTTCTTCTTGCTCGGCCTGCTCGTGACGCCCGCCCGCCTGCCGCAAATGCTGCTGCCGGGCCTGGCGCTCATGGCGTTTATGCTCTTTGCGAGCCGCCCCATCGCCGTCGGTCTGCTGCTGGCGCCCTTTAAGACGAGCCCTCGCCAGGTTGCGCTCGTAAGCTGGGCGGGCCTGCGCGGAGCAGCCTCGGTCGTCTTTAGTCTCCTTGCCGTGGTGGCCGGCGTTCCCGGCGGACACGACCTGTTTGACCTGGTATTTGTGATTGCCGTGTCGAGCATTGTGGTGCAGGGCTCGCTGCTGCCAGTAGTGGCGAAGAAGCTCGATATGATCGATACGACCGGCGACGTGCGCCGCACCTTTAACGACTACCGCGACGAGGACGGCATGTCGTTTGTAAAGCTCAAGGTGGGCGCTGGACATCCGTTTGCCGGACGCTCGCTCGCCGACATTGGCAGCGCAACGGACATGCTGGTGGTCTTGGTGCTGCGTGACGGGGCGCACCCGGTACTGCCCAACGGCGATACCGTGATCCAGGAAGGCGATCTGCTGGTGATGGCCGCCCCAACGTTCGAAGAGCGTGCCGAGGTTACGCTGCGCGAGGTCACCGTGACGCCCTACGGTCGCCTGGCCGGCCAGCGCCTGCGCGATGTGCCGCAAGGCAAGCATCCGTTTATTGTGGTGATGCTCAAGCGCGAAGGCCAAACGATCATCCCCGACGGCAACACCCTAATATACGCCGGCGACGAAGCCGTCATCGCCACGCTAGCTTCCTAGCAGCCCGTCCCTCTTCAGCTACTAGCTGTCACCCACAGCAAAGTCGCGGAGGTCGAGGCCTTCGCGTTCGGCTCGGGCTAGGAGCTCTTGGGGCGACTCGTCCTCGATATCCATCACGTCGAGCATGGCAGCGGGAAAGCCCACGCCAGCCGCGCTCCCCGCGTAGTCGAGCAAGCCCTCGCGCAGCTGGTCTACATCAACTTCAATCTTCACGGTGAATCCTCCTACCGGGCAATCGCGGCCGGACAAACCGCACGTCCCAACTGATGTGCAATAAACTCCAGATACGGCCATAATAAAATAATGAACATCAGGGAGGTTACGGATGATGGACAAGCTCACTGCCATGACAGAACAAGTCAGAGATTTTTGTGATGCGCGCGATTGGCGCAAATATCACACTCCAAAGGAACTTGCCATCGGCATAGCGACAGAGTCCTCCGAACTCCTTCAGCTTTTCCGCTTTATGAGCGACAAGCGCATTGCAGAAATGTTCGATAGCCCTGATCAGCGCCAAGCCATCGAAGACGAAGTTGCCGACACGCTCCTCTTTCTCCTACGTTTCGCCGATCTAAACGGAATCGACCTCCCAAAGGCGCTCTCGTCCAAACTCAAACGCAACGGCGAGCGCTATCCCGTCGACACCAGCTCCAGCGAATACAGAAAGGCGGCCCACCATGAGTAATGAGTTCGCCCTTCGACAATACACGCTTCCCCTCCCCCAACCCTTCGAGGCAAGCGAATCGCTGCAGGACTTTGGCACGCCAAAGCCCGGATTCCACCATGACGAGAGTTGGCCCGTTCTCTATATTCTGACCAACAG
>CALBBA010000127.1 GCA_937926755.1 uncultured Collinsella sp. | reverse complement strand
GTGCGCGAAGGCGTACCCACCACCGATTGGGACTGGATTATCTATCCCGAAGGCCTCTACGACCTGCTGCTCCGCATTAAGAACGATTACCCCAACTACAAGAAAATCTACATCACCGAGAACGGCATGGGCTATAAGGACGACTTCGAGGACGGCTTTATCGACGACGCCCCTCGCATCGACTACATGCGTCAGCATCTCGCATGGATCCTCAAGGCGATTGACGGCGGCGTGAACGTCGACGGCTACTTTGTGTGGTCGCTGCAGGACCAGTTCTCCTGGACCAACGGCTATAACAAGCGCTATGGCCTGTTCTACATCGACTTTGAGACCCAGAAGCGCTATCCCAAGGCGAGCGCGTACTGGTACAAGAACGTCGCGGAGACCGGCCTGCTCATGGCCTAACTTCAGCCGCGTATCTCCTGTCGGCCGCATGCGAATCCCTCCACGGGTTCGCATGCGGCCTTTTTATTTTTTGGTCGGACCTGAGCGGGCCGTTTGTCTCGATTTGTAACATCTAGCCGAGTATTTCGGCCCTAGTTGTTACAAATCGAGACAAACAGAACGCCCGAGCAGAAATATCTAAATCTGTAACACGTAGCCCACTTTCGACCGTCTACCTGTTACAGATCAAGACAAACGCACAGGTCAATCCGCTCAATCTCGATCTGTAACATCTAGCCGAGCTTTTCGGTCCCAGTTGTTACAGATTGAGACAAACGGAATCGGCCAGGCAGAAAATCTAAATCTGTAACATCTAACGAGCATTTGATCGCCTAGTTGTTACAGATCGAGACAATCAGATGGTCAAATCCTCACTTTCCAGGCAGCTACGAAGCGCTCCTCTTTCTTAATTATTATCGGCATCACGAACACACTTCGGTATCTTTTAATGCCAAAATGATACCGAAAGCGTGTTCGAGAATACGGATAATTCCATGCGTTAGCCCAATCAAGCCCCAGGCTTACAAACTCCGTTATTGTTCAGAATGCCAATGCATTCGCGTTTGCGCGTCATTTCGCGTCACTTTGACGCGCATAATGACACGCAAATTTTTTCGTGTCATAATTTTGACGCGTAAAATGACGTGTAAAATTTTTACGTGTTATTTTTCACGTCAAATTGAAGCGAAACGGAGCATCACAATGCAAGAATCCAAAGATCTTGAATTCAAGGAATGCGTCACCAATTCGTTCCTTAAAACCGTCTCCGCTTATGCAAATGGCACGGGAGGACGCGTTCTATTTGGAATTAACGACGACGGAGAAGCCGTTGGCCTCGATGACCCCAAGCAGACCTGCCTGGATATCGAAAACAAGATTAACGATTCGATCATCCCCCAGCCCGATTACTCCCTAAAGATCGACGAGCCCGATGCAACCGTGGAGCTTACGGTCTTTCCCGGCAGATCGAAGCCTTACCTATACCGCTCGAAGGCATACAAGCGCAATGACACCGCGACCATTCCAGTTGATACCCTAGGCCTTTCGCGTCTTGTACTCGAGGGTCAAAACCTCTCCTTTGAGCAGCTCCCGGCAAACAAACAAGATTTATCTTTCACCGTTTTAGAGAATCGTCTAACAGCAAAACTTTCGCTTCAGTCATTCACAACCGATACTCTCAAAACCCTTGGCCTGCTTGATGAAACCGGAACCTACAACAACGCGGCAGAACTGCTCGCGGACGAGAATGGCTTCCCGGGTATCGACATCGCAGTGTTTGGTGAAACCATCAACCTCATTAAGCAGCGCAAGACTCTTGAACATGCATCCGTTCTAGCGGAAATTGACGGAGCCCTTGAGCTTTTCGAAGCCCAGTACTGCTACGAAGAGATCCAGGGGATGGAGCGGATCCGCAAGGAGCTCATTCCGCTCGAAGCATTCCGCGAGGCCATTACCAATGCAGTCGTTCATAGGACTTGGGATGCGCCCGCACACATCCGCATCTCGATGTTCGACGACCGTGTGGAAGTCGCTTCGCCCGGCGGCTTGCCGGCAAGCATGACCGTCGATGAATATCTGTCCGACATGCTATCCGTTAGACGCAATCGTATTCTTGCCGAAGTCTTTTTGCGCCTGGGTCTTATCGAAGCCTTTGGAACGGGCATCATGCGAATTCGCGATACCTATAAGGACAGCGTCAGAAAGCCCCGGTTTCAAGTTTCGGATAACGCCATTGTGGTAACACTTCCCCTACTCATGGATAACCCGGGGCTCAAAGGCGACGAACTTATCGTATTCGGACTGCTGAGCGGAGTACACCCTCAATCGACAAGCGAGCTTGCGGCCAAAGTCACCTTTAGTCGCTCGAAGCTTCTTCGCATCCTCAAAAAACTCGTTGAGACAGGCCTGGCGACAGTTGAAGGCACCGGCAGAGGGCAGAAGTATCGCCTGCTACGCTAGTTAGCAAATGACCTGCGCGTGCTCCTCGATGGCGGCACGGTCCTCGGCGGTAATACCCGGCTCGCACACCACGGCGTCCAAATTGTCCAGGCGACAGAAGGTGTAGAAGTCGCGCCTGCCGATCCTGCTGGAGTCGGCAATCAGATAGCGCGAGTCGGCCTTGCTAAAGGCGAGCTGCTGGATGCGGCCCTCGTCCATGTTGGACGTGGACACGTCGCCGTCCAGAATACCGTTGGCGCCGATAAACGCCGCATCGATGCCCAGCGCGCGCAGGGTATCCTCGGCCGTGGGCCCCACAAAGGCGGCGGTGCGGCGGCGGTACATGCCGCCCACCAGGCACAGCTCGCAATCCTCGCGCGCCTCGAGCAGGCTAAAGGCCGAAAGCGAATTGGTCACATAGATGAAAGTCAGCTTGTCGGTGACTCGGAGAGCGCCAATGCGATCTCACGACGGTTGCGCTCATTGTCTCAATTAGATACTCAACGAAATACGGCCCCGCAGCTCAATAAGCTGCAGGGCCGTACCATACGCCGACGAATCAACGACGAAGTGCATCCACTATTTGGCCAGCTCCTGAACGATCCAGTCAATTGCACCTTCGGGATCGTTGGTAAGGTCGATATACTCCTTGCCCCTTGTGGTGAGCAGTTTAATTCCAAGGCGATCGGTATCGGCCTTCATAGCGTCATAGTACATGCGTGCCTGGGGTGCCAGAACAATCACGTTGTACTGATCCATCGTCTCATAGTGGCTTCCGTACGCACCGGACTGAGAAACCAGATCGATACCCTTAGCAGCGGCACCTTCGCGAAGAGCATTTGCCAAGAGAGTCGAAGTGCCGGCACCCTGGCAAAGCACAAGCACGCGGATCTGCTCCGCCTTGTCCTTTACCGCCTCGAGAGCTTTTGCGACATTTTCCTGTGCGGCAATAGCATCTGCATCCGAGGTTCCTGCAGTCTCCTTTGCAGACTCTTCCAAACAAAGCTGATGGTCATACGCCTTGCAGAACGGATAGTAAATCACAAAGTCAACGACCAACAGCACTGCCATCAATACGAGAGAACGCAGATCGAGACCCGTGGTGAGGAATGCACCGATTGGGCCGGGAAGCGCCCACGGCATGGTATACATGGGGGCGTTCATTCCAATGACGTCAATGAAAAATTTACCGATAATGGCGTTGACCATAGGAGCCACTAGGAAGGGCACGAACATATAGGGATTGAGAACAATCGGCATACCGAAGATAACGGGCTCGTTAACTCCAAAAATCACCGGGATAATCGATGCCTTGCCCATGGCTTTAAGCTGCTTGGAGCGCATAAACATGATCAGGATAATAGGAACGATGAACGTGCAGCCAGAACCGCCCAGACCGCCGATGAAGCTTGTAAAGTCCTGCGTGAGAGCAATTGACGGGTGTCCACCTGCTTGGAAAACCTCAAGATTGGTAACGGTATTGCCGTAGAGCGCAGCATTGATCGGACTCATGACAACCGAAGCACCGTGGATACCCATAAATTGGAAAAGTGCGACCGCGCCTTCGATAAGCGCCATGCCAGGATAGGTGTCAACCGCGGAGAACAGCGGCGAGATGAGAGCGGATACCAAATTGGCGAACGGCACAGCAAGCAGCTTGCGGCTCGCAAGATCGATAAAAGCGCACGCAAGGATCGAAAACCCAAATGCAAAGATATCGCGAAAACTCTGCGCAATAGAGCCAGGGACCTCTTTGGGGAGCTTGATCGTCACATTATGGCTAATGCACACCTTATAGATATTAACGGTCAAGAATGCGGCTACGAACGCAGCGAGAAAACCCTTGGTTCCCATATAGCCGGTTTCAAAAACAGATGTATCTGCTCCGCCAATCGAGACAACATCGTTCGTCACCGATAGCAAGAGCATGCCGCACATGGCACAAACCATGCACGAGGTGGGGTTGAGAGATTTACCCGAAGGCATGCGACGGTTCATCGACATGGCAAGTGAGCTCGCCGTGGTGCCGGCCACCATAATGCCAAGAAGTCCCATGGTATATGCATAGATTTTATTGAAGAAATCCAGCACCTCAGACGGAAGCGTGATGCCTACATAGGCAGGGAGCGTCGAAAGAAGAAGGAACAGGCTCGAGAACAGCACAATTGGCATATTCGAGAGAAAGCCATCCTTAATCGCCACCAGATAAATGTTCCTCGAGATTTTGTCGAAGAGGGGCTGGTGTTTTTCAAGGAATTTGACGATAGCGTCCATAACACATCCTTTCATGATTCCCGGGCACACAACGATTTATCCGGACTCAACCGTCGTCGTCCCCGTTTGTATCCACTTATGTAAGTGAATACGTTCTTGTGCGAAATGTAATATCATTTGCGCGATTTGTCATAACCAATTCTTTTTCCGCTTTGTCGATATGTCAAGAATTCAAATACTTATTCGGTGAACGGTAGTTGATTAATATAAGGTTTTCCCAGCTAAAGGCTATTTTTTCCGAGCAATACAATAAGCTTGCAACCGTTCACCGATTGGATATAACATATTGAATATATTGTTGTAACAATATTAGAGACAATGTCACAAGCCTGTCGTTCTAGTCAAAGGAAGTAACAATGCCCAAACGATTACTGAACATGTCCGCATCCGATTTTGCCGCCACGTCACCCATGGATCTAAAGCAGGCAATTCTGGCTTCCGAGGGACGTACCATCATGGCGGAAAACGTACCCTCTTCCCAATTTCTCGGCGGCGTTACTAATGCCGAAATCGAACGTGCCGCAGGTGCCGACCTGCTTCTGTTTAACGCGCTCGATGTGTTCGATCCAGTTATTGCCGGTATTCCAGATGATCTCAATGAAAACCCGGTCACTTGGGTGAAGCGAGCATGCGGAAGGCCCATTGGCGTCAATCTGGAGCCAGTTGATAACGAGGCAGAGATGTCTGAATCCCGTACGGAAATCCCCATGGGTCGTCGCGTCTCTCCCAAGACCTTAGAAAAGGCAAACGAACTCGGATTTGATTTTATTTGCCTCACAGGCAACCCTGGAACTGGCGTCTCCAACGATGCAATCGCCCATTCGATCAAACTCTCCAAAGAGCATTTCAATGGCCTGATCATAGCCGGAAAAATGCATGGAGCGGGCGTTGCGGAACCTGTCATGACGCTCGAAATTGCGCGCAAGTTTGTTGACCTCGGCGTCGATATCCTTCTCGTACCAGCCCCCTACACCGTCCCTTGCTTCCAAGAAGCAGACCTGCGCGCCATCGTAGACTTTGTACGATCCCACAACGTAGGCAAGTCAATTGAAGAGAAGGTTCTCGTCATGGCGGCGAACGGGACGAGTCAAGACTCCTGCGACAGCGAGACCATTAAGAAAATAGGCCTTGCAGCAAAAGCAGCCGGCGCTGACCTCCAACATATCGGGGACTCCATGAACGGTATTTGCCTGCCCCAGAATATCTTCACGCTCGGACAAGCCCTTCGTGGATACAGGCATCAGATCGTCATGCTGAGCCGCTCTGTGATACGTTAAGGTTACCTTGCCCACGTTACATCCCGACTGAGGCAACCATCAGGTATAACCAACATGCAAACTGAGGCTCTAATGCTCGATACACACGAAAAACGGCCACTCTATTTACAGCTCACCGACGCGCTGCTCAAGCAGATCGTCGATGAATATCAAGCAGACGATAAACTTCCAACAGAAATGGAACTCTGCGACGAATACGCCGTAAGCAGAACAACCGTCCGACTTGCCATGAGTGAGCTGGAGCGTCGTGGAAGTATCTATCGAATCCAAGGTAAGGGATCGTTTGTTGCACCGAAACGCGTTAGCGAGCTCAATTCACTTTTAGACTTTGACTTTGCAAGCCACTGCGATGGCGTTGATCCGGATGCCATCACCAAGCATTTCGGCGGCCTCACATCAGGTCGTCCAATTTCCGTAATGATGCTCCAACAATTTGGATGTCAAAGTCGCGATGAAATTCAGCGTCTTGAATTGACCTACGAACTTGAAGGCAGCTTCATAGGCGCTGATACGTTCTTCATTTCAAAGTCGCGCGTTCCGAATAACCAGTTAGATTTTCAGGCATTTAGCAGAATCATGGACGACTTGTCCAAGTCTATCCAATCTGTTAGGGAAAGCTATAGAGCACGTCAGCTTAGCGATTCCGAAGCCAGTAATTATGGTGTTGCAAAACTTCCGGTCATCGAACTGACTCATTATGCTTACGACTCCGGAGGCAAACTAATCTCAATTGTCTGCCGCACCGTCTTAACTGGGCGAATCCCTTATCAAAACTTTATTTTCAAGTCCTAATGTTCTTTTTCTTTGGCTCTGTTAGACCAGGATTGACATTCCGCCCCGTCATCTTCTTGCGATTGCACA
>CALBBA010000126.1 GCA_937926755.1 uncultured Collinsella sp. | reverse complement strand
GGACTTGCAGCGACGGACCTCAGGACACTCTTACACCACGTCTGCGCGCGCGACCAAATTTGGGCGCAAAAATGTCGATTTGGGTCCTGAATCGCTGCTACTAAAAAAGTAACAGTACTCATATTTGCCCTTTTTTGGCCACAAGCCCTAAAACAAGCCTCGCCAAGGTCGGGAAGCGGGCCAAATCGCCGGCCTCGAGGCTTATTCCACCGTTCCGTAGACGGCGCCCCAGCCGTGGGCGGCCAAGGCGGAGTTGAGCTGGTCGCAGAGTGACTGGCGGTCGTAATAGCCGGGCGGTAGCAGGTTGACGATTTCCATGAGATCGGGCGCCAGGTTCAAGATCTCGGCCTGCACGATCAGGTCCAGGCGGTCGATGGCGTGGCGATCGTAAAACAGTCCGTCGACCAGGCGCTGCAGGTCGCCGAATTCCTCGGCCCTAAACGATCCGTACTCCATAGTGCCTCCTTGGGCGCCCCACGCCGCCATGCGCGGCGATTCGTAATTCATTGCGATGAACTTAATCTATCACGGCTTCATACCGTTGCGGCGGTGGCGCTCTATACTTAGACGAACTGCAACGTACCGCTTCGCGAAAGGTCGCACCCATGCAGACGATCTACCAGAAGATGGAAACCACCGAACTCGATGCCGCCATCGAGGCGCTCAAGGCCGAGGTCGCCGAGGTCAAGGCCAAGGGCCTGGCGCTCGACATGGCCCGCGGCAAGCCGTCGCCCTCCCAGGTGGACATCTCTCGACCCATGCTCGATATTCTCAATGCCGATGCCGATCTGCACGACGGCAACGTCGACTGCTCCAACTACGGCTGCTTTGAGGGCATTCCCTCGGTACGCAAGCTAGCGGGGGAGTTCCTGGGTTGCCCCGCCGAGCAGACGCTCGTGCTGGGCTCGTCGAGCTTGCTGATCGAGCACGATATCGCCGGTATGTTCTGGCGTTGCGGCTCGTGTGGTAGCGACCCTTGGGAGGCTTACGAGGCAGCGCACGACGGCAAGAAGGTCAAGTTCCTGTGCCCGGTTCCCGGCTACGATCGCCACTTTGGCATTACCGCCGACTTGGGCATCGAGAACGTCCCCGTCGCGATGACCGACAACGGCCCCGACATGGACGAGATCGAGCGCCTCGTTGCCGCCGACGACTCCATCAAGGGCATCTGGTGCGTGCCCAAGTATTCCAACCCCACGGGCATCACCTTTAGCGAGGACACTGTGCGTCGCCTGGTCGAGATGCCCACGGCCGCGCCCGATTTCCACATCTTCTGGGACAACGCCTACTGCGTGCACGACCTGTACGACGAGACCGACGAGCTCGCCAACATCTTCGATCTTGCCCGCACGGCGGGCACCGAGGACCGCGTAGTGGCCTTTGCCTCGACGTCCAAGATCACCTTCCCGGGCGCCGGTATCGGCTTTATCGGTGCGAGCCCCGCGGTCATCGCCGAGTTCTCCAAGCGCCTGAAGGCCGGCCTCATCAGTGCCGATAAGCTCAACCAACTGCGCCACGTGCGCTTCCTTCCCACCATCGAGGCGGTCAAGGAGCACATGAAAAAGCATGCCGAGTTCCTGCGTCCGCGCTTTGAGGCCGTTGAGCGCAAGCTCACCGAGGGCTTGGGCGACACGGGCTGCGCCACCTGGACGCACCCCCGCGGCGGCTACTTTGTAAGCTTCGATGGTCCCGAGGGCTCGGCCCAGAAGGTCGCCGCGCTTTGCGCCGACCTGGGTGTCAAGCTCACGCCGGCCGGTGCTACCTGGCCCTATGGCAAGGACCCGCGCGACACCAACATCCGCATCGCGCCGAGCTATCCCACGGTCGAGGACCTGGAGGCCGCGCTCGATGTGCTGGTGCTGGCCGTTAAGCTTGTCGCTGCCGAGCTTGCTCGTGCCGAGCGCGCCTAACGCGCGGCTTCCCGTACTATCCGCACTTTCGATACGTAAAGGAGCGTATACATGGATTTGGGTATTTCCACCAACCCCACGCCAGAGCTCTACACCATTAAGGTGACCGGTGAGATCGATATCTCTAACGCCGATAGCCTGCGCAACGCCATCGACCTGGCGCTCGAGCAGCCCACTGAGGCCGTTGAGCTCGATTTTGCCCAGGTGAGCTACATCGATTCGACGGGCATTGGCGTGCTCGTGGGCGCCGCGCACCACGCGGTCGACCACGGCAAGCGTTTTGGCTGCGTCAACGTGCAGCCCCCGGTGATGCGCGTGGTTCAGCTGTTGGGTGTCGACCAGGAGATTTCGATCACCGCTGCATAATCTTTGCCCCCAAAAGGGCGTGCCGTTTGGCATATGTTTGTGATGCGCTCGGACGTTTTGGCGTCCGGGCGCTATACTTGACCGAATGAATAGACGAGTTCCGGCCGAATGGCGCGGTGCGGGCTCGACTCACATCGAGCCTTGGAGGTATGTGTGTTTGGTATTGGAGAGGGTGAGCTCGCGATCATCGTGGTCTTCGGCTTTTTGCTGTTTGGCCCGGATAAGCTCCCGCAGATGGGCCGCACGATCGGCCGTGCCATCCGTCAGTTCCGCGAGACGCAGGAAAAGATGACGGCCGTTGTTCAGTCCGAGATTATCGATCCGGTGAGCGAGGCCGCGTCGGCCCCGGTCAAGCCCAAGAAGGCTGCTGCGACCGACGACGATTCCGATGCGGACGAGGATGCCGCCGAGACGGCAGCGCCCGCCAAGAAGGAGACCTTTGCCGAGCGTCGTGCCCGCCTTGCTGCCGAGAAGGCCGCGAGCGAGGCTGCCGCCGAGGGCGAGGGTGCTGCTGAGGAGCCTGCGACCGAGGGCGCCGACGCCGGGTCCGCCGATGCCGCCGCCGAGTCCGCTTCCACTGCAGAGCCGGAGCCCGAGCCCGAGCCGGCAGAGCCCACGACGGCTGACCTCTACGCCCGTCGTCCCCGCAAGCGCAAGGCCGTCGTCGACCAGCTCGCTCGCGAGCTCGAGGCCGAGGACGAAGCCGCCGCCGCCCCGAAGGGAGGCGATGAGTAATGCCTATCGGACCTGCTCGTATGCCGCTCTTCGATCACTTGGGAGAGCTCCGTCGCCGCCTGACCATCGTGGTCGTGTCGGTGTTTGCCGCCGCCATCGTGCTGTATTTCGCCACGCCCGTGGTGCTCGACATCCTGGAAGACCCCATCCGCTCCTTTGTGCCGGACGGTAAGTTCTACATCACCACCACGCTCGGCGGTTTTGGCCTGCGCTTCTCGCTGGCCATCAAGATGGCCGTGGTCATGTGCACGCCCATGATCATCTGGCAGATCCTGGCATTTTTCCTGCCGGCACTGCGCCCCAACGAGCGCAAGTGGGTTGTGCCCACGGTGCTCGCCTCGACGGTTCTGTTCTTCCTGGGCGCCATCTTCTGCTACTTCATTATCATCCCGGCGGGCTTTGAGTGGCTCATCGGCGAGACCTCGGCTGTCGCTACGGCGCTGCCCGATCTGGAGAACTACGTCAACATGGAGCTGCTCTTCATGATCGGCTTTGGTGTGGCGTTCGAGCTGCCGCTCATCATCTTCTACCTGTCTGTTTTCCATATCGTGTCCTACGCGGCCTTCCGCAGCGCTTGGCGCTACGTGTACGTGGGCCTGCTCGTGGGTTCGGCTGTGATTACGCCCGACGGCTCGCCCGTTACGCTGGGTCTCATGTATGGCGCCCTGCTCTCGCTCTACGAGATTTCGCTCGCCATCGCTCGCGTGGTCATTACCGCGCGCGAGGGCAAGGAGGGCCTGTTCGTGAGCCGTCTGGACCTGTTCTCGGACGACGAGGACGACGAGGAGTAAATCGGTATGCACGAGGTTGGCATTGTCAACGGCATGCTCGATACAGTGATTCGCGCGGCGCGTGGGGCGGGGGCCTCGCGCGCCGTTTTGGTAACGCTGCGTATCGGGGATATGACCGAGGTCGTGCGCGAGGCGCTCGACTTTGCGTGGGAGACATTTCGCGACGAGGACCCGCTCACGCGAGGCTGCGAGCTTGCCGTGGAGGAGGTCCATCCGCAAAGCGAGTGTCTGGACTGCGGTGAGGTTTTCGACCACGATCGCTTCCACTGTCGCTGTCCCCAGTGTGGTGGTGCCAACGTGCGCCTACTGCACGGCCGCGAGCTCGATATCGCAAGTATCGAAATCGAAACCCCCGACGATTAGCCCGCCAGCCACCTGGGGACGGGGTATAAAGGGGCAGAAGTAAGGAGTGCCGAATATGGCCGAGAAAACGATTGATATCGCGTCGCCGATTCTGTCGCGCAATGAGCGCCTGGCAGATCAGCTGCGTCGGCGATTTAAAGAGACAAACACCTATGTGATCAATGTGCTGTCGAGCCCCGGTTCGGGCAAGACCACCACGATTTTGGGCACCAACGAGCGCCTGCGCGACAAGGCGGGCCTGCGTTGCGCCGTCATCGAGGGCGATATCGCCTCGGACGTCGACGCCATCACCATGAAGGAAGCCGGCATGCCCGCCATCCAGATCAACACGGGCGGCCTGTGCCACCTCGAGGGCAACATGATCATGGAGGCCGTCGACGCCTTCGACCAGGCTGTGGGTCTGGAAAACATCGACGTCATCTTTATCGAAAACGTGGGCAACCTGGTCTGCCCGGTCGACTTTGACCTGGGCGAGAACCTGTCCATCATGATCCTCTCGGTGCCCGAGGGCGACGACAAGCCCATCAAGTACCCGGGCATCTTCCAACACGCCGGCGCACAGCTGCTCAACAAGGTCGATGTGGCCCCGGCTTTCGATTTTGACATGGATAGGTATACTAAGACACTCGATGACCTCAATCCGCAGGCGCCGCGGTTTGCCGTGAGCGCGCGCAAGGGCGAGGGCATGGATGCCTGGTGCGATTGGCTCATCGGGCAGATTGAGCAAGCAAGGGCGTAAGTCGGCCGCCATACGGGCGGGCGTAGCCGCAGAGATACGAGATAGGAGCCTCTTTTGAAGCTCATCATCGCCGAGAAAAACGACGCCGCGCGTCAGATCGCCGAGCGGCTGTCTACGGGTAAGCCTAAAAAGGACAAGGTGTACAACACCGCCATCTACCGTTTTGAGTGGAAGGGCGAGGAGTGCGTGACCATCGGCCTTGCCGGTCACATCCTTGCGCCCGATTTTTGCGACAGCGTGCTGTTCGATAAAAAGCTGGGTTGGTATTCGGTCACCGAGGACGGCGAGATGTTGCCGGCCGACATGCCCGATGGCCTGGCGCGTCCGCCCTACGACACCAAGCGTAAGCCGTTCCTTGCCGATGGCATCTCCATTAAGGGCTGGAAGCTCGAGAGCCTGCCTTATCTCACCTGGGCGCCCGTCATTAAGCTGCCGGCCGAGAAGGAGCTCATTCGTTCGCTCAAGAACCTCGCTAAAAAGTCCGATAGCGTCATCATCGCCACGGACTTCGACCGCGAGGGCGAGCTGATTGGCTCGGATGCTCTCAACAAGGTGCGCGAGGTTGCGCCGGACTTGCCGGTCGCCCGCGCCCAGTATTCTTCGTTTACCAAGGCCGAGATCACGCACGCCTTCGATAATCTCGTCACGCTCGACCAGAATCTGGCCGACGCCGGCGAGAGCCGTCAGCACATCGACCTCATTTGGGGCGCGGTGCTCACACGCTACCTGACGCTCGCCAAGTTTGGCGGCTTTGGCAACGTGCGTTCCGCCGGCCGCGTGCAGACGCCGACGCTTGCCCTGGTGGTCGAGCGCGAGCGCGAGCGCATGGCGTTTGTGCCCGAGGACTATTGGCAGATTCGCGGCATGGGCGCCGCACAGGGTGCTGCCGAGGACGACCGCTTTAAGATCGCGCACAAGACGGCGCGTTTTACCGACAAGGATGCTGCCGAGACGGCGTACGGCCACGTTGACGGCGCTACGACGGCGACCGTCGCCGCGGTGACCAAGCGCTCGCGTAAGCAGCAGCCGCCCACGCCGTTTGCGACCACCTCGCTGCAGGCTGCCGCTGCGGCCGAGGGCATCTCGCCTGCGCGTACCATGCGCATCGCCGAGTCCCTCTACATGGCCGGCCTCATCAGCTACCCGCGTGTCGACAATACCGTGTACCCCGCGACGCTCGATCTGGGCGCCGTGGTGAGCGACCTGGCAAAGATCAATCCAGCGCTGGCGCCCGTGTGCAAAAAGGTACTCGCCGGTCCCATGAAGCCCACGCGCGGCAAGGTCGAGACCACCGACCACCCGCCTATCTATCCCACGGGCGAGGGTGATCCGTCCACGCTCGACGGCGGCCAGCGCAAGCTCTACGACCTCATCGCCCGTCGCTTCCTGGCAACGCTCATGGGTCCCGCGACCATCGAGAACACCAAGCTCGAGCTCGACGTCAACGGCGAGCCGTTCGTGGCTTCTGGTGACGTGCTCGTGACCCCGGGTTTCCGCGAGGCATACCCGTACGGCCTTAAGCGCGACGAGCAGATGCCGCCGCTGGAGCAGGGCGATACGGTCGACGTGTTCGACATTAAGCTCGAGGCCAAGCAGACCGAGCCGCCCGCGCGCTACAGCCAGGGCAAACTCGTGCAGGAGATGGAGAAGCGCGGCCTGGGTACCAAGTCCACGCGCGCGAGCATCATCGAGCGCCTGTATGCCGTGCGCTACCTCAAAAACGATCCCGTGGAGCCGAGTCAGCTGGGTATCGCCATCATTGACGCGCTGACGCAGTTTGCCCCGCGCATCACGAGCCCTGATATGACCAGCGAGCTCGATGGCGATATGACCCGCGTGGAGCGCGGCGAGGACACCGAAGAGCATGTCGTGACGCACTCGCGCGCACTGCTGGCTGGCGTGCTCGACGAGCTGCTCAAGCACACGCAGGAGCTGGGCGACGCCATCAGCGACGCCGTCACGGCCGATGCGCGCGTGGGCGCCTGCCCCAAGTGCGGCAAGGACCTGGTTATGAAGACGAGCGCCAAGACCCGCGGCAGCTTTATCGGCTGCATGGGTTGGCCCGACTGCGACGTGACCTATCCGGTGCCGAGCGGCGTCAAGGTGAGCCCGCTCGAGGGCGAGGCCGCCGTGTGCCCCGAGTGCGGCGCGCCGCGCATCAAGTGCCAGCCATTCCGCCAGAAGGCCTTCGAGATCTGCGTGAACCCCACGTGCCCCACCAACTACGAGCCCGACCTTAAAGTGGGCGAGTGCAAGGTGTGTGCCGAGGCCGGACGCCATGGCGACCTGATCGCGCACAAGAGCGAGAAGAGCGGCAAGCGCTTTATCCGCTGCACCAACTACGATGACTGCGGCGTGAGCTATCCGCTGCCGGCGCGTGGCAAGCTCGAGGCGACGGGCGAGACCTGTCCCGAGTGCGGCGCCCCCATCGTGGTGGTCAACACGGCGCGCGGTCCGTGGCGTATCTGCGTCAACATGGACTGCCCGACCAAGGAGAAGAAGCCCGCCCGCGGCCGCAAGACTACGACCAAGGCGAGCACGGCTAAGAAGACGACGGCGGCAAAGAAGACGACGGCTAAGAAAGCCACTGCCGCCAAGAAGACGACCGCGAAGAAGTCGACTGCCAAGAAAGCAGCCGCCGACAAGTAACGGCGCAGTCGAAACAGTGCCCAAAAAACGAGTGAGGGTCCCATGATCCTCGCTCGTTTTTTTGACCGGCAGTTAGGGACGTTCCTTTTCTGCCGGCAGTTTAGGAACGTCCCTAACTGCCGGCTCAGGAACGACAAAGCGCTAGTTCACCTCGACAGGCTTGGCGCCGGGATAGCGCTCCTCAAAGTCTAGGCGGTACTTATTGTCATTGGTGCCCGCCACGTTGTCGCGCGACAGCGGCGCCACGATCTCATTCTTGTGGTCCGCAGGCTTGGCGTATTTCAGGCTGATCTCCCAGGCATCACAGATTGCGTCAATGCGGTGATCCAGGTCGTCGTACAGGGCGATGATATCCTTCCAGGAGCTGTAGTTCTTGGAGCTCGTCGGGACGTCCAGGTCCTCGACGATGTCGTAATACTGCTCGATGGTGTCCTCCGTGCGCTCGGCGACGTCGGCGAGATTTTGACGGGTGGTTCGATCCTCTTCCAGATAGTTGCCGTTGAAGTTCTGCGCGCAGCCACGGACCTGGCTGTCGAGATCTTCGAGCAGGTCGTAGTATTCGCTCAGGCGACGGTAGAGGTTCTGCTCGGAGAGCGTTGCTTCGCCGCCATCCTCGTCGTCATCGTCATCATCGTCGTACAGGCTGTTGGGATTGCCGAGAGGCTTTAGGTCATCGTCGTCGACGTCATGGTGCAGCTTAGCTACCGCGGCAGTCGTCTGCGTGGCGGCGTTGTCGAAAGGCTTGATCACAAAGAAAACGACCAGGGCGATGATGATCGCCACCAGCACAACAATAACGGCGATAAGCGGCCCGGTGCCGCTCTTTTTGGGAGCGGGGATCTGTGGCGAAGCGGGCGCGTATGCGGGAGCCGGCTGCTGTTGGGGCGAGCCGCTCGCGACGGGTATGCGCTGCGTGGTCTCGACGGCCTCGGTCCCTGCGGCGGGGGCTGGGCGAGAGGCGGGGGGTGCGGCCGCCCCCTCTTTCGGTGGGTGCAAGGGGACGCGCGTGTCCA
>CALBBA010000125.1 GCA_937926755.1 uncultured Collinsella sp. | reverse complement strand
CCGCGGGTGATATCCACATGATTGGTGGCCAGATTCAAGACGCTTTCGACCGTTTGCTGGACTTTTTGGCCGCCGGGCACAAGGCCGATATCGAGCAGGTTCGCAAGCGTCTGCTCGAATACTTCGCCATCCCCGAACCCACCGACCCGCGTCTGACCCGCGCCCGTCGTCGCCTAGCCACCCTCATGTACTAAGTGGTTTTGGCTCCCCTCTTTGAGAGGGGCTGTCGTCGTAGATGACTGAGGGGAGCTCACGAGCGTACTCGATTGCCCCCCCCCCCCCTAAACCATCCGATTCTTGGCGGGTTCTAGTGATCGTTGCAACACCTGACCTACCGCAAGGAGGGTCAGGTGACCAGAAGCCACCGAAACGAAGACCGTGGCGGGGAACACCGTTGGACGTTCAACGGCGTCGAATATCCGACGAGGAAGCTGATGTGCGAGGCGAGACGCGCCGAGTACGTGCGCCTGCTGGACGAGGAAGGCATGAACTTCACCCAGGCCGCGCACGCGGTCGGCGTCTCGAAACGCACCGGCAAGGCGTGGCGCAACGGCAGGACGCGCGCCACGGGAAGGAACGAGAAACCCCTGGTGGACTGGTATCGTTCCACCATGGACAAACCCAAGACCCTCCATCCGCGCTACCTGAGCCAGGAGGAGCGCATCCAGATCGCGGACCGTCTGCGTCTGGGCGATTCGATCCGCGCCATCGCCCGCCTGCTGGGCCGCGACCCCGGCACGGTCAGCCGCGAGGTCGAGCGCAACAGGAATCCCGAGTCCGGCGGTTACGAGCCTTACCGCGCCCAGCAGAAGGCCGCGGACCGGCTCAAACGCCCCAAACCGCGCAAGGCGGCCGAGGGCACGCGACTGTGGGACGAGATCGCCGCCGGGTTGCGCAGGCATTGGAGCCCGGAGCAGATAGCCAACCGGCTGAGGCTGGACTTCCCGGATAATGGGGATATGCACGCGAGCGTCGAGACGATCTACCAGGCCATCTACCTGCAGGCCAGGGGCGAACTCAAGCAGGAGCTGAAACGCGCCATGAGGCAGGGGCGAACCGCCCGCAGACCCCAAGGCGGCCAAGGCCGCAAACCCCGTTTCCGCGAACCCATGGCCATGATCTCGGAGCGACCCCCGGAGATCGAGGACCGGGCGGTCCCGGGCCACTGGGAGGGCGATCTCATCACCGGCAGCCGCAACAAAAGCGCCATCGGCACGCTCGTCGAGCGCACCACCAGGTTCACGATCCTGCTGCACCTGCCCGACGGGCACGACGCCGAACACGTCCAGCAGGCCATCATCGACAAGATGCAGCACCTGCCCAAACTCCTGCGCAACAGCCTGACCTGGGACCAGGGAGCGGAACTCGCCCTGCACAAACGGATCGGCGCCTCGCTGGACATGGCCGTCTACTTCTGCGACCCGCACTCCCCGTGGCAGCGCGGCACCAACGAGAACACCAACGGGCTCCTGCGCCAGTACTTCCCCAAGGGCACCGACCTATCCGTCTACCCGGAGGACTACCTCGACGCGGTCGCCGAGGAACTCAACGACCGGCCACGCAAAACCCTCGGGTTCATGAAACCAAGCGAGAAGATCATCGAACTGCTCGACGCCGCGTGATAACCTCAACAACCGACAACGTGACCATGGAAGGCCGCTCAAACCTCAGGTGTTGCAACCACCACTAGAATCCGCCCCGCACAATCGAATCCCACGTTGGTTACGACCACATCGCGGCTCATTGCAAAGCCATGCCAGAGGGACGTCCCTCAAGGGCAGCCATGCAACAGCCATTGTATAAATGAGCGCATTTCACTCGCGATCGTCCTTGATAACAAATTGATAACGATATGCACAATGAAAATAAGTTCACATAAACGCAACGCAACACATCAAATATGACAGTTTCATATGCCAATTACACACTTTGCATAACATATTTCAACAAAGAATGGAGACGTACAAGCGAACTCATCTGATGCCACCACTCATCGCCTATAAAGCTGGCGTGTCGCGCCACAATAACATCACAGCCGATAAAACGACACCCCGAAGTTGAGCCTCATTCAACAATGCGGCCAGCTTAGACACACAACCAACGCTTCGCTTCATAGCACCGAACATTGATTCCAGCACAGTCACGACCATCTTCTTTGAAGGCCATCGTGTTTACGCCCCGGGTTCTAAATAGAAGTGCAACACCTTGTCTAGGGTTGGAAGTGTTCGAAGTTTCTAACTTAAGAAGGTGTTGCACTCATGGGTCAACAGTATTCGCACCTGTCGTCCGAGGAGAGGATCCTGATCGAGAAGCTGCATTGCGAACAGCATCTGAGCATTCGGCGGACCGCGGAGAGGATCGGCCGGGACAAGTCCACGGTGAGCCGCGAGCTGAGGCGCGGCCTGTGGTTCGCGTCCAACGAGAACGGGTCGTACCGCCCCTACCGGCCGAAACGGCTGAAGACCGGGGCATGGACCTCGGGTCCGTTCTATTCGGCGCTGGCCGCGCAGAGGAAGGCGGACCTGCGCCGGCGCGGATCCCGCAAGCCGCGTCGCATGGACTCGGACCGGCTTCGCGCCTGGGTGCTGGACGCGCTGCGCAGGGGGTGGAGCCCGGAACTGATCGAGGGACGGTTGAAGGCCCAGTGCGCCGGCGACCCGTCGATGCGGATCAGCCACGAGTGCCTCTGCCAGTGGATCTACGCCAAGCCGCAGCGGGCGCTGGACCTGCGCCAGTATCTGGCGCGCGGCAGGAAACGCCGGACGAGGAAAAAGGGCAGGAAGGCGAAAGGGCCGCGCATCCCGATGCGCGTGCCCATCGCGGACCGGCCCGAGGCGGTCGGATCCAGGAAGGGGTTCGGCCATTTCGAGTCGGACACGGTGGTCGGTGCCGCGCCGTCGAGGCGCTGCATGAACACGCAGGTGGAGCGCAGGAGCCGCAGGCTGTTCGCCCGGCTCGTCGACGACAAGAGCGCGTCCGCCACGGCCAGGGCCGAGTACGAGATCTTCAAGGGCATGCCGCCGGCCGCGCGCGTCGACCGCACGTGGGACAACGGCACGGAGGCGAGCCTGCACATGCTGGTGGACGAGGCGCTGGGCATGCTCACGTACTTCGCCGACCCGTACAGTTCCTGGCAGCGCGGCAGCAACGAGAACAGGAACGGCAGGATCCGCCGCTATCTGCCCAAGGGAACCAGTTTCGAGGATCTCACGCAGGACGAGCTCGACGCGATCGTCGGGGAGATCAACGACACCCCCATGAAACTCCTCGGATACAAAACGCCCAACGAGGTATGGGACGAGGAGATGGCCAAGCTACAATCAAAACAAGCCGACCCGAAACCAGCCGTTGCACTTACAAGTTGAATCCGGGCGGAATGGGGCGCCAATGGCGATGATGATACTATAATCTGCAGAGTTCTAACGTTCTCTTCCTCTTC
>CALBBA010000124.1 GCA_937926755.1 uncultured Collinsella sp. | reverse complement strand
TCGCGCCCTTGAAGTTGAACGTCAGATTGTCCAAATGCGGCCCGCGCAGCGTCGGTAGGTTACGGCGTTTGGTAAAACGCCGTAACTCGACGCCGTAACTCTAAAGCTCCGTTACTTCAACGCTGTTGTAGACCTCGTCCCAGCGATCCATGACCAGGTGGCCGGTCTTGGGATCCATGGCGTTAAGCTTGCCGCAGGTATTGGCGGTCTTGAGCACCGTGACGTCGTCGGCACCAGCAGCAATCGCATGCGCAAAGCCGGCGATGGTCGAGTCGCCGGAACCCGTCGCGTTCACAGCCGCAATCGCGGGCGTCTTGGCGCGGAACGCACGGCCCTCATGGAAGCCCACCGAACCGGCAGCGCCCATCGAAACGACAACCCAGGGAATACCGGCAAAGCGGCCATCGGCGGCAAGCGCCTCGCGCAGGGCATCGACATCATCGGTCGTAAAGGACGTACCCAGCAGGCCGTTAATCTCGGTCAGGTTGGGTTTTACGAGCTCAGGCTTAGCGTCGGACTCCAGCGCGGCCTCCAGCGATGCACCCGAGGTATCGAGCAGCACCTTGGCGCCCGCCTCCTCGGCGATCTTGACGAGCTCGGCATAGTAGCCGGTATCGACGCCACGCGGCAGCGAACCCGAAAGCGTCACAACGTCCGCCTTCGCTGCGAGCTCGGCAAACTTGGCCGTAAAGGCCTCGAGCTCGGCCGGGGCGATCTGCGGGCCGCTCTCCAAAAGCTCGGTCTGATTACCCTCGTGCAGAATATTCAGGCAAATGCGCGTCTCACCGGCGATGGGCACAAAGTCGTTCTTGACGCCATCGGCATCCATGAGCTCGGCCATATAGGCACCCATGTGGCCACCCAGCAGACCGGTCGCGAGCACGTCGTCGCCCAGCTGCAGAAGCACGCGACTCACGTTGAGGCCCTTACCGCCGGCGGTCTTTTCGGGCGTTACGCGGTTAACATCGTCGATAATCAGTTTGTCGAGCTGATAACGGGTGTCAATCGACGGGTTCATGGTAACGGTCAGAATCATGTTGAACTCCTGTTTAGAAAACCGGCCCGCGCCCCCTCACAGAAACGCGAGCCGTCAACGGACTAGTTAATTACGCCGGATACCCGCTAATCGTGATACTCTCCGCGGTCCCACTTCTCGAGGAACTCGTCGAAGAAGTGCGGGTCGGCCTGAACCTCGGCGTCGGCCTTGTTGCAGGCATCGATCTTGGCGATCAGGGCATCGTGCTCGGGAGTCTTCTCGTAGGGCTCCTCCAGGAAGGCAAGCATGATATCGGCCATCAGGAACTCGCCGGTAATCTTGCCGCCAAAGCCCACGATGTTGGCGTTGAGCTCGCGACGAGCGTACAGGGCAGAGGTCATGTCGCGGACCAGGGCGCAGCGGGCGCCGGGAACCTTGTTGACGGCGTTGGTGATGCCGATGCCGGTGCCGCACAGGGCCACGCCAAAGTCGGCCTTGCCGCTGGCAACAGCCTCGCCCACGGCCTTACCGTAGATGGGATAGTGCGTACGGGTGTGGCTGTAGGTGCCGCAGTCGAGCACCTTGTAGCCAGCCTGCTCCAGGCGGTCGGCCAGATAGATCTTCTCGTCCGTAACGATATGGTCGCAACCGATTGCGATGGTCTTCTTCATCAGAACGTCCTTTCGTCTGAATTCACAAGTTGAGGTAGAAGTTCGAGTTCTCGGTGGCTCTCGTTAGGCCATCTTGTTGAGCATGTCGACACGGATCTGGTGACGGCCGCCGGCGTACTGGGCGCGCAGGAACTCGCGGGCGATCTTCTTGGCGACCTCGGTGCCCACAACGCCCGGGCCCATGGTGACCATGCGCGAGCCGTTGTGCTCGCGGGTCATGTAGGCGGAACGCTCGTCGGAAATGTTGGCGACGACCATGCCCTTAATCTTGACGGCGGCCATATAGGAGCCGACGCCGTACTTATCGAATGCGAAGCCCTGGGAATCCTTGTGCTCCAGCAGGTCCTTGGCAACGGCGGTCGCGGAATCGACAAAGTCCGCGGCAGGGGTCTCGGAATAGTCGACGACCTCGTGACCGTCGGCGATGAGCATCTCCTTGATGGACTCCTTCATCGACATACCGTCGGCATCGGAAGCGATTACAACCCTCATGACATCCTCCTTGAGAGATACGCAGGTGCGTAGTTCCTGTTTGGAAGTGTTGAATCGCGTTCAGGTCCGGGCATCTGAACGTGCGGTTCTTCACTGTTCGTGTTTATTTGAACACATTCGAACATAAACTGCAACAACTATTTGTTTATCTTTGTTCTTTTTTGAGCAAATACCGTTCACAGGTGATTGCTGACCGTTTGGACCCGGCGCGGACGTAGCGACCATGTGTTCAACAAACAAAAGGGCGGCCGAGAACGTGTCTCGGCCGCCCTTCTCACGGTTGATCTTCCAAAGATCGCTTTGCCGCCTACTCAGACTGCCCGCTCTTCTTGGCATGTTTGGACGGACCGCTCAAGAAACGACCCGTCAGATAGTTCGCGGGACCGGAGATATCGATCCCCAGCAGCACGTGTCCTAGCCATAGGAACGCCACGAGCACCAGTAGAGGAATCACACACGAGGTCACGATCATCACGATGACGCCTTCGATCAGATCGGTCACCTGCTGCACGATCTCGTCGGTCATCTGCTTGGCACCGCTGGTTACCGACGTAACCAGGCTCGAGGCCCCGTCAGTCAACTGCTCGAGCACGTTTTTGGACTCCGTGGCCTCGGATTTTTTCTTGTTCGATTTTGAGCTGGTCTCGCCTGACTTGTCCGTGGTATCGGTCTTTTCCGCAGCGTCCGCTGCCTTTTGCTCGGCCTGTTCAATGCTGACGCGATATGTCTCGTCGACCTTTTGCGATACCCATACGCTCGCGGGCACAAGCGCCATGCCGATCACGGCAACCACCAGCACGCGCGTCGCCACGCGGCGCAGGACGGTGCTCGTGCTCCAGCGCCCGTGAGCGCCAAGGGATACCGCAAAGAGTACCAACGCAAACGGGATTAAGATGCCCAGGCCAACCGACCACAAAATCGTGAGCAGATATTTCTCGAGGTATAGCACGGCAAGCACGATGCCCAAGTTGCCCGAAAGCTGTGCGAGCTGCTCGGCAACCGGCGTTCCCGTATCACCCGGCAGTGCGGTAATGCCCGCAGACAGCGCCACGCACGAGGTCGTGAGCGCCAAAACGTTGCCTTTCTTTTGATCGATGACCTCGATGGTGGAGTCCCAAGTTTTGGTATCGGCGAAATGCGGACGAGCTACAAAACCCGACAGCAGCGCCAGCACCACGAGCGCAACGATAAAGCCAATCTGCAGCTTTTTGTTTGCGCACACGACATCGGACAGGCTGGGCTGCAGCTCGGTTACCGTCGTGTGCTCGGTTATCTGGATAGGACGCCCATGAGCCATCTCGTGTGCGCCTCTTTTTTGTATTGACCCGTTATCCGGCATTTGGATACCTCCTCAGTCCGGCGTTTAATGCGAAAGGAAGTATACCCACCGAGCAAAAATCGAACGGGAGGACCAACGGAGCGCACCAAGACTGTCCCCAATGACTAGTCGTTTAAGAACGTCCCCAATGACTATCACGGGATGAGTTGCGGTGGAATAGGGATTGTTTTGTGCCCGCCGGCCCCTATTCAGTCCCTATTTCACCGCAACTTGAAGTAGAACAGGAAAAGCCCTGCCGCGGGTAGCAGCAGAGCTTTTGGAAGGGGACTTGGTTGTGAGGGCTCGTTAGGCGAGCTTGGCCTCGAGCTCGGCGATGCGCTTGTAGGCATCGATGGTAAAGCGGGCCTGCTTCTCCAGGATCATAGTGGTCATGAGGGTGTCCTGAGCGTGAGCCATGATGAAGGTCATCTCCATCTCGCCACCGCCGGCCTCCTGCGAAAGCAGCTTGGTCTGCGTGTCGTGGGCACCGATGAGCGCATCGCTGGCATCCTTGTGCAGCTGCTCGGCCTTCTCAAAGTCACCCTCGCGAGCAGCATCGAGCGCTGCAAGCAGATCGGTCTGGGCGTTAAGGCAGGAGCTATCAACACTGCCATTACTACACAGGGTTCCGCACAGTCTACCG
>CALBBA010000123.1 GCA_937926755.1 uncultured Collinsella sp. | reverse complement strand
GCTCGTTGGAATCCTGAGGAGGCCTGCCCATAGTACGAGAGGACCTGGGTGGACGAACCTCTGGTATGCCGGTTGTCGCGCCAGCGGCACGGCCGGTTGGCTACGTTCGGAAGGGATAACCGCTGAAAGCATCTAAGCGGGAAGCCTGCTCCGAGATTAGGATTCCTCGCGGCCTCGGGCCGCGCGACCCCCCATGTAGAACACGTGGTCGATAGGCCGGACGTGGAAGCCCCGCAAGGGGTGGAGCTGACCGGTACTAACGGGGGAAAGGCAATCATACTCCATCATCCGGGTCCCGGGTGGTGGCCCGTATTGCGTCCTTCGGATGATTCCCGATGGCAGGGAGCGTCCGGAATGCGTCACAAGACAGTTTTTCGCGTCCATTGTCCGGTTCCCGGACCGTCACGGTCCGATCCCCCCGGGGTCCTTCCGGGGAAGGTCGACAAGATTTGCGGCGGCCATGGCCAGGGTGAGACGCCCGGTCCCATTCCGAACCCGGAAGCTAAGGCCCTGCACGGCGATGGTACTGCACCCGAGAGGGTGTGGGAGAGTAGCGCGCCGCCGCTTTCACACGATACGGTTCCCCCCGGTCGAGCCCCCACGGGCTCCCGGGGGGTTCCTCGTTTCCCCCCACGCACGCACGCACGCGCGGGCCGGACGACGCAGCCCCGCATCCCCCGCGGACGCCGGGCCGGAACCCATACAAACCAACGGGCACAGGATCTAAACAACTGACATGCGGTCTGCGTATTGCAGGGGTAGAACCCAAAAGTACTGGCCGAACATGCCAAAGCAGTATGATTCCATCAACATTCAAAACCGTTTGACCAGAATCCTATCGTCGCTTTGCCTGACTACACTAATGTGACACTATGCACTATTTCGTACCTAAACGATGCGTTGAATCAAACAAGATCATGTACCACGACAAAGCCACAGCCCAACAGGCAGCTGACCAGAGTTGGCGCGAGCGTGGAACCGAACTGTGGGTATATCGATGCGAGTTTTGCGGTACATGGCATCTGACGCACCGCGATCCGCAATCAAGCTATAGGTACGCGCCACTTAATCAGCAAATGAAGCCACACTCTCGTAAGAAGGGCTATAAGCCACGTAGACGGTAGTGCACCAGTGATACGAAAAATATACGAGGAGGGGCTTGTCTGCATGCAAAGACCGCAGACGAGCCCCTCCTCGTCGTATATCCTTATCGATCCAGACGGAATCCCTGCCGCTGCGCAAGCGGCAGAACGGACTTGTTCAGCACAGCCGCATCCACGGCGTTCACGGCGATCTGATCGCTGAACGCATCGACCGGTCGTTCCGTATTGCGCAGATCGTAATACTGATGCACTTCGTCATCGAAAGCATCCAAGCCGGAGAGAAGACGTTCATCGCTTGAAGGATATTCATTCTCGAAGAATTGCATCGAACGCGGCATACGCGGTTTCAAGGCCGGCTCCTGGCCCGGTTTTCCGATGGCCAGTCCCAATACCGGATACGTGTACTCGGGGAGTCCCAGCAGGTCAACCAATGCGGCGGCATCGTTGAGAATCGACCCAAGAACCACACAACCCAGGCCAAGGGAGTATGCGGCTGTTTCCATGGCATGCAGCGCCAGCACCGCGTCGTTCTGAGCCTGCGTGTACCGATAGCTGGAGGTCAGTGTGAACGCGTCATCGCCCGTCTCAACGCCTTTGGAACGTGCGATTGCGGCATTGCGATGTTCATCGAGTACGAAGACGTACAGCAGAGGAGCCTGCGCAATGTAAGGCTGCCCTCCGATGTGCGCGAGTTGGTTTTTGATATCGGGATCGGTGACGCGTATGGCGGACCAGTCGTTAAGGAACTGGCTCGAAGGCGCATGCTGGGCCACGGTTTCCAATGTGGCGATAACTTCGCTGCTCAGTGCTTCGTTGCTGAATTTGCGGATGGATCGGCGTTCAAGGAGCGTATCGATCGTGGTGTTATGGATAAGTTCAGTCATACCGCCATTGTCACGCGATTTCATGGATGATGCAATCGATATTCGATTATCGAATAATGCTCACCGATGATGCTTACGATGCCGGAAATCAACCAATGCTTGCGATCCGCGATCGGACAGCGTGGAAATCACGGCTCCCAATGCAGCGGATGCCGCGGCGAAAGCGATGTTCATCATCAGTCCTTTGGCGTTGCTGGAAGATTCGCCGGAAGATGCCTTCCGTCGCGCCTGCGCCCTGTCCCAAGTCACTTGGAATAATTTGCCGGCAACCATGCCGGTAATGGCGGGCAGAACGGATTTAATGAGCTTGTCGGTGGCGGAATCCGGGTCTTCCAGGCGCTGTTTGCGCAGCATCGCGACCTTATCGTCAATACGATGGAGCGTCTCGACAGCACGATCCGCGGTCGAACCGGTTGCATTGTAGGTTTCGTCACTCATATACACCAGTCTACTGCCGTGAGCGCACTGCGATGTGGCGAAAAGCCGCTCGACTCGCTGAAAACCCTACGCTGATAGGTCGGCGGCGGCATGCGGGGTAAAGTGTGACTATGAGCGAAAACGGACAGAATGGCAATGCTGCCATGACAACAGCTGGACGTCTGGTCGTGCTCCGTCATGGGCAAACCGTGTGGAGCGAATCCGGCCAGCATACGGGGCGTACGAATATTCCCCTGACCGCAGTAGGTGAGCAGCAGGCAGTAGCGGCCGGAGAACGGCTTCGGATGGCCTTCCCGCAGGGTTTCGATGATGATTGCGTATTCGCCAGCCCGTTGAAGCGAGCTCAGCAGACGGCGCGACTGGCCGGGTTTCCTCATATTTGTACGCTTGATGCCATCGCCGAGTGGGATTACGGGCGTGCGGAGGGGCGTACTCGTCAGACAGTCAGCGATATGGGCGGTTTTGATTGGAATGTGTGGAGCGATGGCCCGACCTCGCTTCCTGAATCCATGAATGCCGATTGGGAGGAACGTCTTCCCGACGGCACGTGTGTGCACGTGCACGCGGGTGCCGGCGAAAGTCTTGACGAGGCTGCGGCCCGTGCGTGTAATGCCATCGAGCAGGTCGTTCCGCTTATTAAAGCCGGCCATGATGTGCTATTGGTCGCGCACGCGCACATTCTTCGCATTCTTACATCGCAGTGGCTTGGGCTTGAGCCGGGGTTCGGGCGTTTGCTCAGACTGGATACGGCGCACTACTCGGTGTTGAGCCTGTACAAGGGCGATCGTGTCATCGAACGCTGGAATTGCTGAGCATACGGTGCGCTTGCGCCGGTGATTGTCCCTTAATCCGCTCGTTTGCCCGGTATTTGTAATATGCCTGGCAGTGCCGCGGTGTCGCAGGTTTCTCAGTGCATGTCTGTGCGTCACGGGCGTTTCGGCACGCCAATTTTGCCATCGTTTGCAAGAAATCGAAAGATGCGCCATAATGGGTGCTGTCGAGATAAACGTCGTCGGCGCCGAAGCTGACGCCTCGCCCTCGAATATTAAAAAATGTTCGAGGGAGGGAACACAAAAAGGAAGAGAAAGGTTCGATGATGAATCGTAATGTGAAGGCAGCGGTTAGTCTGGTTGCTATCACCGCAATGTCTCTGGGCACGCTCGCCGCATGTGGCTCCAATTCCAGCTCCAGCAACGGCAAGGGCAAGGTCTATTATCTGAACTTCAAGCCGGAATCAGCCGATGAGTGGGCCGCTCTGGCCAAGGAATACACCAAGGAGACCGGCGTCGAGGTCAAGGTTCAGACCGCAGCCTCCGGCACCTACGAGCAGACGCTGAAGTCCGAGATCGCAAAGACCGAAGCCCCGACCCTGTTCCAGGTCAACGGCCCTGTTGGCTACCAGAACTGGAAGCGCTACACCGCCGATATGAAGGATTCCGAGCCTTACAACCAGCTCATCAACAAGGATGTGGCGCTGAAGGACGGCGACAAGGTCGTCGGCGTGCCGTACGTTATGGAAACCTACGGCCTGATCTACAACAAGGACATCCTCAACAAGTACTTCGCGCTGGATGGCGCCAAGGCCACGTCCATGGACGAAATCGACAACTTCGACACCCTGAAGGCCGTGGCCGACGACATGCAGGCCCGCAAGGACGAGCTCGGCATCAAGGG
>CALBBA010000122.1 GCA_937926755.1 uncultured Collinsella sp. | reverse complement strand
AGGATCATCTTGCCGCAACCGGCGACGATCTCACGCATAAAGGAGTGGATGACGGCGATGTGTGGTGGGACGAAGATGCCGCCGTACTTCTTGGCCGCGGAAAGGCCAAAGACGTGGTCGTCCTCGTTGATGGTGCCGCCCACGGCGCACAGCGAGTTGTGGCAGTTGGTGAGCACGTAAGGCAGCGGAAACTGCTCCATACCCGAGGCGCGCGCCGTCTGGATGATGCCGACAAAGGTGATGTCGTGGCTCGCCATGGCGTCGAAGCGAATCTTGAGCGCCTTGGGGTCGCCGGACGTATTGTGTGCCTGGAGGATCGAATACGCGATGGTGCCACGCTTGGCGTCCTCGGGTGTCTGCGTAATACCGCGCTCGGCAGCCTCGGCCGCAGGCACAATCTCGCTGCCGCCACGCAGGTAGATGCCGTCCTCGTACAGCTTAACCATACTGTCTCCCACTCTGCCCGAAAGGCTCGGGCGCATAGCATACATTCGTTCAATATCGTGCCATAGAACAGTTGCGAGTGGGTTGCGAATCTACACGTTCACTTTATCTCGGTAAAGTAAAGGACGTGCCGGTCGAGGGCCGGAAGATTTTGTGCAAGAGTGTCCCTTTCGACTAGTCATTTAAGAACGTCCCCAACGACTAACTTCCTCCTTCCCGTAACCTTTCCGCAACAATTCGTCCTCTGCGGTGCCAGCGCCCGTTCACAACGTCCCCTGCGCTACACTTAGTCGCACTGTGGCGCTGCTGTGCCGCGCCCGAACTAAGGGGGGACTCTCATGAAGAACACTCAGCTGCTGCTGATCAACGATATGTGCGGCTACGGCAAGGTCGCGCTTTCCGCCATGCTGCCGGTGCTGTCGCACATGGGCTACCGTATCCATAACCTGCCGACGGCGCTCGTTTCCGATACGCTCAACTACCCCAAGTTCTACATCCACGACACCACCGAGTACGTGCGTCAAAGCCTCGCTATCTGGGAGGAGCTCGGCTTTGAGTTCGACGCCATCTCGACCGGCTTTATCGTGACCGAGGAAGAGACGCGTATCATCTCGGACTTTTGCCACCGCCGCGCGCAAAAGGGCACCAAGGTGTTCGTCGATCCCATCATGGGCGACAACGGCAAGCTCTATGCGGGCGTGCCCGAGTCCACGATTGGCCTTATGCGGCATCTGCTGGAGTGCGCAGACTACGCGGTGCCCAACTATACCGAGGCATGCCTGCTCACCGATACGCCTATCGCCGAGCAACTCACGCCCGACGAGGCCCGCGCCCTTGTGGACGCCGTGCGCGAGCTGGGTGCCAAGTCGGTGGTCATTACGAGCGCCGTGGTCAATGGCACGAACGCGGTTATCGGTTACGACCATGTGGCGGGGGAGTACTTCACGATTCCCTTTGAGCTCATTCCGGTCTATTTCCCGGGCACGGGCGACACGTTCTCGGCGGTGCTCGTCGGCCGCGTTATGGCCGGTTGGAGCCTGCAGCGCGCGACGTCCGATGCCATGCGCGTGGTGGCTGAGCTTATCGAGCGCAATGCCGACCAAGAGGACAAGTCGGCCGGCCTTCCCATCGAGGCCTGCCTGGATGTGATTGGCCATGAGTAATGCTGGCGAGGGCGGCGCCAAGCCTGCGGGCGAGAACAAGCCGCTCGGCGCGCCGCGGGGCAAGCGTCCGCGCATCCGCGTGAGCTGCGTGGACCAGCTGGGTGCGTGCCGCTGCCACCATGGTCACAAGCCGGGCGACGTTTTTGACTTCGACCGAGACCGCGGCAAGATGTGTGCCATGGCCTGCCATGTGGGCTTTCCCTATATCGATATCCTGCGCTATGGCGGAACCGTACCTGGCAACGAGCCTGGTACGGCAAAGTTCTGCTGCCCCGAGGTCGATACGTTAAACGTCTGGCTCGCCGAGATCGTCGACGAGTAGCCGAGCGAGGATTTTCTCCCATTGAAACATTGAGCGTGGATTTTCTCCCGTTTTGGGCGCGATTGAACGCTCAAAGTGGGAGAAAATCCACGCTCGATTTGTATATGGGAATCATGAGCTCGCTTATGCTTAGGCGCTCTCGTCTATATTCTGTATGCGAGTAAGGTCAAATTTCTGCATTTCATCCAATTTCGGTACTAAAAATTTCTGCATTTCATTGATAATAGTCGATATAAATTTCTGAATTTCATTTATCGTGGCGAAGGGAGAGCTTATGTTGCGCAGGAAAATCGCAGACGAGCTTAATCGTTGGCAGAGATTCATCGAACGAAAGGCGCTGCTCGTCACGGGTTCTCGCCAAATCGGCAAGAGCTACTCGATTCGCGAGTTCGGTAAGTCGAACTACGCAACCTACATCGAGCTCAACCTCATGGAAAATCGCCAGGCAAGGGACGCTCTCCTCGAGGCGCGAGATGCCGATGATTTCATTAGCAGGGTGACGCTTCTCTCGGGAAAGTCGATAGCGCCGGGCGAGACCCTCGTGTTTATCGACGAGGTGCAGGAGGCGCCGGACATCATGACGATGGCCAAGTTCCTTGTCGAGGACGGCCGTTGTCGCTGGGCATTCTCGGGGTCCATGCTTGGGACCCAATTCAAGGGCGTCAGGTCTTATCCCGTGGGGTACGTCCATGAGCTCAGGATGTTCCCGCTGGATTTTGAGGAGTTCAGCTGGGCAATCGGGGTGAGCGAAGAGGCGCGGCGCTCGATTTGCGATGCGTGCCGCAACGAGACGCCGGTTCCTGGTTATATTCACGACGCAATGATGGCAAACTTCAGGACCTATATCGTCGTCGGCGGTATGCCGGAGATCGTGCAGCGCTTCCTCGACACGCAGGGTGATCTGGCATCTGTCCGCCAGCTCCAGTCCGAGCTGAACGGGCAATACCGTCGGGATATCTCGAAATACGCGAACGGGCGCGCGCTCCAGGTGCAGAGTATCTTCGACCAGCTTCCTGTCATGCTGGAGGGCGAGAACAAGCGTTTCGTGCTCAACTCCATAGATCCCAAGGCGCATTACGAGAAATACCAGCGAGATTTTGTCTGGCTTGTCGATGCCGGCGTCGCTCTCAAGACCGACATCGTGACCGAGCCCAAGTCCCCACTGCTTAAGACGGCACGGGCGTCCCAGTTCAAGCTGTACCAGTCCGATATCGGGATGCTGATGGCCCGTTATCCTGTCGGGGTCGCCCAGGCGGCGTACCTCGACAGCAAGGAGCCCAACCTCGGCGGCGTGTACGAAAACGTGGTGGCTCAGCAGCTGGCTGCCCAGGGAAGAGGGCTGTATTACTACCAGACCAAGAAACGGGGCGAGGTCGATTTCGTGATTGACGCCCCGGATGGGACGGCTGGTGCCATCGAGGTTAAATTGGGGACGTATTACCATGCGCACGCCGCGTTGAACCATGTGCTAGAAACGGCCGAGTATGGCGTAAAGCGCGGGATTGTTTTCTCGAGAGGCAACGTTGAGCGTGACGGGGGCGTTCTCTATCTGCCTCTGTATGCGACTTGGACCCTTCCGGATGTTTTGGGCGACTCCCGTGTCGAGGGGATAAAGCTGGAGGTCAAACCTGTCTAGGAATGTGACAAATGGACAGTCCCTTTGTCACATTGAGCTCGTCGGTGAGTATCGAGCGAGGATTTTCTGCCGTCGAAATATCGAGCGTGGATTATCTCCCGTTTTTGGAGCTATTTCGCGCTCAAAGTGGGAGAAAATCCACGCTCGATTTGTATGGGGGAGAAAATCCTCGCTCGATGTATGCTGATAGCGCGGCCCGTGCGCTCGCTTGCCTACAGCTGCTCGAGCATAGCGGTGCAACCGGCGAGCACATCGCGGTAGGTGGCATCGAAATTGCCGGTATACCAGGGGTCGGCCACATCGCCGGGGCGATCGGTCCAATCGAGCAGGCGCGAGACCTTGCCATCGGGATCCTTACCAAAGATGCGATGCAGGCCGCGGACGTTCTCGGAATCCATATAGACAATATGGTCCCAGTCGCTATACTCCGCGCGGCGTACCTGACGCGCGCGATGTGCGACAACGGGAATCCCGACCTCGGCAAGCTTGGCAACAGTGCCGTGATGCGGCGGGGTGGCAACCTCCCCGGGCG
>CALBBA010000121.1 GCA_937926755.1 uncultured Collinsella sp. | reverse complement strand
CTCGGTGCAAAGGGCTATCGACATCATTCATACCGCAACGCCGCGTCAATGGATTCTGGTCATGGTAGCCTCACCTGCCGACGCGCTCGCGCTGGTTAAGGGTGGTGTGCCGATCACCAAGATTAGCATCGGCCATATGCAGGCAGGGGAGGGCAAGCGTCCTGTGACGCCCGCGGTTGCCATTGACGATGCAGACGTCGCCGCCCTCAAAGAACTCCAAGCGCTCGGCATAGAGCTGGAAATCCGTTATCTCCCCAGCTCCGACCCAGATCCTATCGAGAACCTGCTCGCGTGATTCCTTGGGGACGGAGGAAAACGGATCGTATTTTCCCGTGGAGGAGCGGCGAGATGCCCTCGGCCAGGAATTGGGGCCATCTACTACTTTTGGTCGCTTACCTCGAACAACGATGAAAATCTCAATATTAAAACCGCAGGTAGCGAACGTGCGATTTTTGAAAATAGGGGCGTATGGTCAGGGGTGCGGGAGTAAAAGTAGTAGATGGGCGCAATCTGTAGCGCGCCGATTTCAGGCATGTTGGCGCATGTGTCGGAGCTATGAAAAGAGTGTCCCTTTCGACTAGTCTTTTAGAACGTCAATGACTGCACCACAGCTTAAGCCGTTCGCAAAAACGGCTCCTAAATCTGTTTCGTTAATTGAATTGCGTAAATATGGTTAATCAGATAACCGAAATTTGGTTAATCAGATAACCGAAATTTGGTTAAATGTAAACTGTAAATTTGGTTAAACGCGCTGATAAACAATGGTGAAAAATATGCCAAAAAAGTACTACACTCGAATTATCGAAAATGAGCTCGACCAGATGCTAGGGATATTCGGTGCCGTTCTCATCGAAGGACCGAAATGGTGTGGAAAGACAACCACAGCCGGGACCCGTGCGGCGTCCAGGCTCCTCCTCATGGACCCGTCGCGCAACTTCGAGAATCGCTTCCGTGCCGAGACGGACCCGGCGCTTGCCGTTTCTGGCGAGGTGCCGCGGCTGATCGACGAATGGCAGGAGGTTCCGAAACTTTGGGACGCGGCACGGTTTGAGTGCGACAACCGCGGCGGCGAGCCTGGCCAGTTCATATTTACGGGGTCGGCGACACCGCGAGACAATGAGCGGCCGATGCACAGTGGCGCTGGAAGGTTCGCTAAATTGCGCATGGACACCATGACGCTTTTCGAACTTGGGAAATCTAGCGGTGCGGTTAAGCTGTCGGGCATCATTTCTGGCGAAAAGTTCAGGGGCGCCTTCGGATCGATGGGTTCTGCCGAGATCGCCGAGCGCATCGTTTGCGGTGGATGGCCGGCGTCGATTGGGCGTGACGCGCGAATTGCGTCCGCGACGGCAAAACGATATATCGAGATAGTCGCTGAGGAAGACATCCCCCGCGTCGATGGCTCTCGACGAGATCCTGAGAAAGTGAAAGCCGTCATCGCGTCGTTGGCGCGCAACGAATCCACTCTTGCGACGCTCAAGACGCTTGTGGCCGATTTGGGTGGCGACGTATCGAGACAAACAGCGGCATCATACATATCCCTTCTTAGCAGATTGAGTTTCGTCTGCGATATCCCCGCATGGAATCCCGCGATGAGATCTCCGGTGCATCTGAGGGAGGCGCGTAAGCATCATCTTGCCGACCCGTCGCTTGCAGCGGCTGCGCTCGGGGCGACTGTGGAGACGTTGTTGTCAGACTTCAAGACACTTGGGCTGCTTTTCGAATCGTTGGCGCTCCATGATCTATGGGTCTATGCGAGGGCAAACGGAATGGGCCTTTATCACTATCACGATTCCCGCGATCTTGAGGTCGACGCTGTCATAGCGGCTCCAGGTGGGATGTGGATTCCCGTTGAGGTCAAGCTCAGTTCCGCTCAAATCGAAGAGGCATCTGACAATCTTGTTGCCGTCGAAGAGCGGATGGTTGCTGCCGGAAACACCCCGCCGGTTTCTAAAGTA
>CALBBA010000120.1 GCA_937926755.1 uncultured Collinsella sp. | reverse complement strand
ATAGTATCGAGACGTATCAGCATTTCAAGAACTTTCCGCTCATGTAAATATGGCGCTCTTACCACGCCATCATTGAAGCAAGTTTCGTATAGGCCATTAATAGAAGTTAGCCTCACCTCTCCAGGGAAATCCTCCCAACCAGGAGATAAAGCGTTGTTACTCATTGCCTTAATCAGTTTATTGTATCCGCCAGAAATCGAAGGCCACCAAGTTGATTTAACTTCTTCAGCATATTGCCGCGCAGAACCGTCGTCTAGATAATTAGCAATATTCCCGTAAGCAAGAATTGTGGAATCGGCAGTTTTTCCTATCCACCATACGACATGGTGGAATTGTGTTTCATTGCTTGCCCAAGGCCACATAGTTCCGCATTTCGCAATAACGAGCACTAGAGCAAATCTGTCATTCCTGAGTGACGGCTCAAAAAATAGCTGACCATTCTCTTGCATTTTCTTCCCAACGTCAGACAAAAGCTCTCTATCAGTTTTTTCTCTCTTTCCAATGAAAGGGACAGTTGCAGCTACAGCCTTCGACCCATCTTTAGCATCAAGAGATGCAGAGAATTTTGGAGGAAGAATCGTTGTCTTAGTTCGATCAATGGCGTACTTTTTTACTAGAGCGTCTAATTTATCCTTTGAATAATAAAGTAGAATATCGTCTTTAGTAAGGTGCCAGTCAAGCGGCAAATACATTACTTGTCCTTCCAAAAATTTGTATATTCACCAATAAACCGATATGCAATTAGATTCTGCTGAGTCGTTATCCTATATGCATTATAGTCAGCGCTATTTCTTTTCATGTATATTTCCCGAAGTTCGCAAGTCTACCTCGCGCACTTTTTGGTAGATCGCTCCGATGTCTTTGAGGTTGATTCGGAACTGGCTACGTGGATGGGGCGCCCACTTGCCGTTCTTGAGTGTGATCTTGACACCTGGGTCGTAGACGGCCTTGCCGTCCTGGAAAGCTTGGAGGAACAGTCCGAAGCTGGTGGATATGCCGAGCGTGATGAGTGGTCCGAATTCCACGGTGGTGCTGTCGCCTTTTCCTTCCTTGAGATAGGGCACGTATGCGGCGCGGTTGTGTTTGCGCTGCCAGTGTTCGAGCAGTTTGAGGTACGACCATCCGGCGGCGAGATCACCTGTTTCCTTGTCGTAGAGAGCAATCATGCCGTTGGGATCGGAGTGCTTGGCGTCGGCGAATCCCACGAGTTCGAGGTTCAGCTTCGCCCTATCCTTGTCCTCGCCGAAACGATCAATGTCCCCTGAAGGGAAGCGGGACTCGTTAGGTTCGTCGTTCTCGTCAGTGCCGCTGACATGGCCGTAACGCAGCACAAATTCCGCTTGGGAGTGCTGGGTCGTCCACCCCAGATCGGGCTGCGGCGTGAAAAGGGTGACCTTGTGATTGCTGAGGCGTTCAAGCGATGGCTGCTTGATCACCATGCCTATCGATACGCTTAATGGTATCTATGCATACTCTGAGCAGATTCGCGAAGAGGTGCGCCGCCTTCTATAACAGCATCATTTGAAAATAGTTCGAGTCCCGATGTACAGCTCAATGGATGTCGGGACTCTACCTTAAAAGCCGCCTGCGTCTACGAATACCGCGAGCACCAAAACCAGATCACCGATGATCTCATCGACCGTATCGCCGCGCACCCCGAGGACTTCGATGTGGCTGCCAACAGGGATCCGAACGCACGTCTCGAAACCGAGACGCCAAGAGATTGAATTTTTAATGCAAATCAACCAAGGAAAGAAGGAAACCATG
>CALBBA010000119.1 GCA_937926755.1 uncultured Collinsella sp. | reverse complement strand
CATCGAGCTGAACCTCGGGCGAGAGCTGGTCAAATGCCATGTGAAAGGTGATGTCGATGGGCTCACGCTTACATTCCTCGGTCGCGCAGCCCGCAGCCATCACGAGGGCGCCAAGCGTAAGTTCGTCGAGCGCCCATCCGCCAGCGCAGGGTTTGCAGCAGCCAAAGACCAAGCCGTCAACGCCCGCACTCACGGCAAGGCCCAGGTCCATCTCCATCATGCGCAGCTCGTCCTGGTTGTAGTGAAAGTCGCCGCCACGCGGACGGATCATGCACATCACCCGTGCATCGTGCTCGTGGGCATAGTTGGTCGTAGCGCTGATAACGCCGGCCGAGGGCGTGGTACCACCGACGGCAAGGTTATCGCACAGCTCGATGCGCTTTGCACCGGCATCGATAGCCGCCGGCACTCGCTCAAAGTTCTCGGCACAAAACTCGTACAGCATAGATAGACCCCCAAAGACAGCAGATGTTTTCCGACGGGCATTGTCACACATCCCCATGAAGTTGCGGTGGAATAGGGACTGTTTTGGCCTCTGGAGCCCCTATTCAGTCCCTATTTCACCGCAACTTAAAAAGGGGCGCTGACCGGGTTGGTCAGCGCCCCTTTTGTTGGATGGGTTAGCCTCCGAGGTAGGCCTTGCGGACGTTATCGTCGTGCAGCAGCTCTTGGCCGGTGCCGGTCATGGTGATCTTGCCGGTCTCGAGCACGTAGCCGCGCGTAGCGATGGAAAGCGCCATCTGCGCGTTCTGCTCGACCAGAAGCACCGTGGTGCCGGCCTTGTGCAGGTCCTCGACAATCTGGAAGATCTGCTCAATCAGAATCGGCGCCAGGCCCATGGAAGGCTCGTCGAGCATGAGCAGCTTGGGGTTACTCATAAGGGCGCGGCCCATAACGAGCATCTGCTGCTCGCCGCCCGAAAGGGTGCCGGCGACCTGGCGACGGCGCTCCTTCAGGCGCGGGAACTGCTCGTAAACGCGCTCAAGGCCCGGAGCAACCGTGGACTTTGGCTGTGTGTAGGCGCCCATCTCCAGGTTCTCCTCAACCGTCATCTGCAAAAAGGCGCGACGGCCCTCGGGGACCTGAGCCAGGCCCTTGCCCACCAGCTTGTCGGCAGGCGTATGGGTAATGTCCTCGCCCATAAACTTGATGGAGCCGGTCTTGGAGCGAAGCAGGCCCGAGACGGTCTTAAGCGTCGTGGACTTACCGGCACCGTTGGCGCCAATCAAGGCCACGATCTCACCCTCGTTGACGTTAAAGGAGATGTCTTTGATGGCGTGGATGGCGCCGTACCAGACGTTGATGTTGTAGACGGAAAGCATCGGCTCTGCCATTTAGTTCTCCCCCTTATCCTGCTTGCCCAGATACGCCTCGATAACAGCGTCGTTGTTCTGGATTTCCTCGGCCGTGCCCTTGGCGATGACCTTACCAAAGTTGAGCACGCAGATGCCCTCGCAGATGTTCATAACGAGCGACATATCATGCTCGATAAGCATAATGGCAATGCCGAAGGTGTCGCGAATCTTGACGATGTTCTCCATGAGCTCGGCGGTCTCGGACGGGTTCATGCCGGCGGCAGGCTCGTCGAGCAGCAGCAGCTTGGGGTTGGTGGCAAGCGCGCGGACGATTTCCAGACGACGCTGAGCGCCGTAAGGAAGCGAGCCGGCCTGTTCATTTGCCAGGTGCTCCATGTCAAAAATGGACAGCAGCTCAATGGCGCGCTCGTGGGCGGCCTTCTCGTGCTTCCAATACGTCGGCAGGCGCAGCACGCCCTCAAAACCGGAGTAGCGCTCCTGGTTGTGCAGGCCGACCTTAACGTTGTCCTCCACCGTCATGGTGTTGAACAGGCGGATGTTCTGGAACGTACGGGCAATACCCATGCGGTTGACCTGGTAGACCGACTTGCCCGAAAAGTCCACACCGC
>CALBBA010000118.1 GCA_937926755.1 uncultured Collinsella sp. | reverse complement strand
GTGATGCGCTTAACGTCGATGCCGAGCTGGTTGCCCTGCTGAATATGGTTGTCGAGCATGGCAGCCAGCAGGTTGTTGGCGGCACCGATGGCATGAAAGTCGCCGGTAAAGTGCAGGTTGATGTCCTCCATGGGGATGACCTGCGCCCAACCGCCGCCGGCGGCACCACCCTTCACGCCAAACACGGGACCGAGCGAAGGCTCGCGCAGAGCCACGGCGCTCTTGACGCCGCGACGGCGCAGACCATCGGCCAGGCCGATGGTCGTGGTGGTCTTGCCCTCGCCCGCGGGCGTGGGATTGATAGCGGTCACGAGGACAAGCTTGGCCTGGTGATCAGTTGGCTCGTTGAGCAGGGAATAGTCGACCTTTGCCTTGTCAAAGCCGTACGGAATCAGATGCTTAACGTCGACGCCGGCGTTCTTGGCCACCTCGGTAATAGGCAGCGGCGTAACAGAACGTGCGATTTCGATGTCAGTAGGCATGGGCGGTCCTTTCGTTACCGGATGAGAAAAAGACCAATCCAGCATAGCACGCGCGCGCAATAGTAAAACGCCCGTAACCGACGAACGGCGATATGTTTACCCGATGCCCAGCGATAGCCTACAGATGCGCTAAAACAAGCCCATTCCTACAGGGTCGGTTCAATACCCAAATGCTCGAATGTGCGAAGCGTTGCCTGGCGACCCTGCGGTGTGCGAATCATCAATCCGCACTGCAGCAGATAGGGCTCGTAGACATCCTCAAGCGTACCCGGGTCCTCGCCCACCGCACTGGCAAGCGTGGTCAAGCCAACGGCACGGCCGGAGAACGTCTTGGCAAGCGTCTCCAAGATTCGAATGTCCATCCAGTCCAGACCAAGCTCGTCGATCTCGAAGAACTCGAGCGCCTGACGGCAGATATCGAGCTCAATAGGCCCGTTGCCGCGCACCTGCGCGTAGTCGCGCACGCGCTTGAGCAGACGGTTGGCAAGACGCGGCGTGCCACGCGAACGCGAACCGATCTCGAGTGCGCTGGGATGGTCGATCGTCACACCCAGAATGGTCGCCGAGCGTGTCACGATCTGGGCGAGCTCCTCAACGGTGTAGTAATCCAGGCGATATGAAATGCCAAAACGGTCACGTAGCGGGCCGGTCAACATGCCCGAGCGAGTCGTTGCCGCCACCAACGTGAACTTGGGGATGTCCAGGCGAATCGAGCGCGCCGCCGGACCCTTGCCGATCACGATATCGAGCGCAAAGTCCTCCATCGCAGGATACAGGACCTCCTCGACCGAGCGGTTGAGGCGGTGGATCTCGTCGATAAACAGCACGTCGCCCGGTTGCAGGTTGGTAAGGATGGCAGCCAGGTCGCCGGTGCGCGCGATGGCTGGACCGCTCGTCGTCTTAATCTGAGCGCCCAGCTCGTTGGCGATAACCGTAGCCAGCGTGGTCTTGCCCAGACCCGGAGGGCCCGAGAAGATCACGTGGTCGAGCGTCTCGCCGCGGCTCTGCGCCGCCTCGATGAGCACGCGAAGGCTCTGCTTGATATGCTCCTGACCGCAGTAGTCATCCAAGCGCTGGGGACGCAGGGTACGGTCGACATCGAGGTCCTCGGGCGTCAGCTCCGAGCCCACCATACGCTCACCGTGCGCCATGGATGCCGCCGGCGAGTTGCCGGCCGTCGCCCACAGGTCCTGAGAGTCATCGGCTTCCCACATCACGCATCCATTCCAAGTCGCTTAAGCGCCGCGCCGAGCAGATCCTCGACACGCATATTCTGCCCATCATACCCGCTCAGGGCAACATCGGTCTCCTGCGGGCTAAAGCCCATGGAAAGGAGCGCCGCACGGGCGTCATCAATCGCCGAGGGAGCGGCGGCGGGAACCGGCATCGCAACCTGTCCGGGAATCACGTCGACCGGAACAAAGCCCTTATCCTTGGCAAAGGTGCTCTTGAGCTCCAGGATCAGACGCTGCGCTGTCTTTTTGCCCACACCGGGCACCTTGGCCATGCCCTTGTCGTCCTCGGCCATCACCAGCGAATACAGCTGGCCCACGGTATAGGTGGAGAGCACGGCGAGCGCCAGGCGCGGACCGACGCCCGATACGGACACGAGCCGATCGAACATCGTGCGCTCGTCCTTGGAGGCAAAACCAAAGAGCGTCATGGCGTCCTCGCGCACCTGCATACGGGTATACAGGCGAACCTCACCGCCGGGCGTCGGCAACGTGGCCGCAGTGCTACCCGAGATGCCGAGCTCAAAGCCCACGCCCGATACATCGACAACGGCCGAGCTCATCGTTGCCTCGACAAGCGTTCCATGGAGCTGGGAGATCATCAGTATCCGGTTCCTCTCTGTTGATAGAACTCGCCACCGGTGAGGGCGCGGGTGCGGCTGAGGTTTACGTGGCAGATGGCGCAAGCCAGGGCATCGGCGGCATGGTCGGGATGCGGGTCGTGATCGAGCTGCGTGAGCGTACGAACCATATACGCGACCTGCCGTTTGTCCGCGGCGCCGGTACCCACAACAGCCTGCTTAATCTGCATAGGCGTGTACTCGCCAATCTCGAGCGCGCATTCCGAAAGCGCCACGAGCGCGGCGCCGCGGGCATGCGCCGTGGGGATGGCCGAGCGGACGTTGGCGCCAAAGTAGATGCTCTCGATAGCAGCGGTATCGGGTCGATAACGCTCCACGACGCCCTTGAGGTCGCGGGCGATATGCGACAGGCGCACCGCGAGCGGGCTGCCCGCGCTGGTCTCGATACAACCGTAGGCACGGCAGCGAACCTCGCCACGTCGCTCCTCGATAATCCCCCAGCCCGTATGGGCCAAACCGGGGTCGATACCCAAGATGACCAAGCCGACCTCCCCTCGCCACAAGCACGGCGCAAGGCAAGGCCCCACGCATCATTCACGAACGTCTGTTCTAGAATAACACAACGGGGTCAAGATGCTTAGTTGAAGTATCGGGGTTGGGAGCGAATCCCATCCCCAGTTTAGTTCTGGCTAAAGAACGGGAACTGTCGGGGATCAACCGGCGGTTGCGGCATCGGTCCGCCCTGGGGCCCGCCCTGCGGGCCGCCCTGCCCGCCCATCATCTTATCGATGGCGTCCTGGACCTCGCCCTCAAACTTTTTCATGCCCTCGTGCAGGCGGCGCTGGCCGTCCTCGGAGCGCAGCTCCTCCATCTGCTCGGGCGAAATACCCAGCAGGTCACCCAGTATGCCCATCATCTCGCCACGCATGCGCTCGCTTGTATCCTCGTCGGCAAAGCGGTTCACCTCGGCGCGCGCCAGCGCATCGACCGTCATACGTTCCTTGCCGCCCAGCCCCAGGTCGGACCACGCGAGCATATACGGCCAAGCACGCTCGGCAAACGACCGGGCCGAGACGATCGGCGCCGTCGGCAGCTGGCGGCGAGCCGCCTCTCCCTGGCGCACGAGCATCAGCAGCAGTGAGCAGGCCTTGGGCTTGCCGGCAGCCATCGGAATGTCGTCGAAGGGACGGTTGCGGTCCACGTGCGCCTCGAGCGTGCCATCGACCTCGCCCGGCTCGAGCCCACCGAGCAGCTGCGCCGCGCGATCGAGCATGTCGACCGGACCGTCAAGCGTCGAGAGCGCTTGCGCCAGCACGCGCTCCATGCAATCTTCCACCGCGTTGAGCGTCACGAGCTCCTGCGGCACCACGGCAGACGTGCGGTTGCGCACGCGCGCCACAAACTCGAGGGTCGACAGATACACATCACCAAAGGGCGCGTAATCGCCCTGGTAGCCACCGCAAAGCGCGGGCGCCGCCAGCGCGTACTCAGTTTTGGACAGCGGGCTCAACGCCATCGCACCCAGCTCGAGCGCCGTATCCTCCAGCATGAGGCCCAGCGTGCGAGAGCGCAGGCGCTCGGCGTCGCCCGCCGACACATCGCGGTCGAGCACACGCGCGGCATCCGGCGCATCGCGCTCAACCGTGCGAATATGCAGGCGCTCGGCAATGGCGCGAACGGCGGCACAGCGAGCAGCCTCGGCCTCCTCCTGCGCCGGCGTAAAGATGCGGTTGCGTCCCAGTACCAGGCCGATCACGTTTCGCGGACCCAGGGCGTCGACGGCAAGCGCCGCCAGCAGGGACGACGGCAAGTCGCCCTCGAGCGCCACCACGGCACGCGACGTACCGCGGGCGCGGGCGTTATCGCGAACGGCGAGCACCAGCGCCTGCCACAGCCACTCCTCGGAACGGAACTCGGGCAGTTCGTGATCTTCCAGGGCATCGAGCATCACGCCGCGCTGGATCTCCTGAACCAGCAGGCTCTCCTCAAAACACGGCGCTTGGGCCACCACGCGGCCGCAGTCGTCGAGCACAAACGAGCCGCCGGTATACACCGACTCATCGTACGCACCGACCGGCGCCATGCAGGCAAACCACACGCTGCGCTTAGATGCGATCTTGCGGTAGGCTCCGCTGCGCACGGCGGCGATCGCAGCGCTCTCGCGGTCGGTCATATCAAACGCGTTGAACTGGAAATAGGCGATGAGGTCGACGCCGGTCGGCAGCATCTCGAGCTCGCGGTCCAAGTCGAAGATCACGGCGATACGCACGCCGTCCACGTCGAAGACTGGCGGCGCCCAACGGGCATCGCCGGTCCCACCACGCTGCAGGGCAATGCTCGAACGGGCCGGCACCACATGGCCGTCCTTGAGCATCATGTAGTCGAGCAGGGGCTGGCCCTCAAACGAAACTGCCGCGGGCACGATGCAGATCATATCGAGCTCTTGGATACGCTCGGCGACGCCGGTCAAGCCGGCAAGTATGTCGTGCTCAAAGTCGGCAGCGCCCACCAGGCCGCCGGGCAGGGCTCCCATAAAGAGCGGAGCCGGCACGCACAACACGCGCGCACCGCGCTCATGGGCCAGGCGCGCCTGGTCCTCGATGCGACCGCAGATACCCTCAATATCACCCAGGCGCATATCGATCTGTGCAAGTGCGAGCTTCATGGCTCAGCCCTTTCCGTCGTAAACCATCGTTGTCGTAGTAAAAGCGCCGGCCGCATGATGCAGTCGGCGCTCGCATGTGCATATGCTAGCTATGATACCCCGAGCGGGGGCGCGCTCCTAGAACGTCGCGGACCACAGCCCGTGCAGGTTGCAATAGGCATAGACGGTACCGGTCTTGGAACCGCCAGCAAAAAACGTCGCGGGCTTCATGCCGGGCTGGAGGTAATGGACCTCCAGACGACCCTCGGCCTCAAGGGCGATCCACTCGATGTAGTGCTCGGGCACCATAGGATGCTCGACCGAGCCCACACGCGCACGGATCACGTGACCGTCGCGCTCGCTCTCGACGACGGGCACGTGCTTTTCGTGCGCCGCGTCCTCGGTGTTCGCGGTCAGCTCCGTGCAGCCGGCAGGGGTTGCAACGTCGTTGCCAAGGGCGGCAATGAGCTTGCCGTCGGGGTCCTTAAAGAATTTCGCCATGATGTTCTCCTTTGCTGATGTGCCGATGTTCTCGATGGTTCTTATGCCCAAAGGCAGGCGAACCATCCACGGCATGGCAAATGAACACATAACGAGCGGGGACGATGGGACAGCGCGGGCTATCCGCCCTGGCGGCCCCACCCGAGCGGGTTAGCGCCCGTCGCCGCCGAGCAGCGCCAGAACATCCTCGCGGGTAAACAGCGCCGAGGAGATGCCGTCGCCGCCGAGCACGCTGTTGACCAGGTCGCGCTTGGACTCCTGCATCTGCATGATGCGCTCCTCGATCGTGTCCTTGGCGATGAGCTTGTACACGGTCACGGTATGTTGCTGGCCAATACGGTGCGCGCGGTCGGTCGCCTGGTCCTGCGCTGCCACGTTCCACCACGGGTCGTAGTGGATGACCACGTCGGCCGCCGTCAGGTTAAGGCCCACGCCGCCCGCCTTGAGCGAAATCAAAAAGACCGGAACCTCGCCCGCTTGGAACTGCGCGACCATCTTGGCGCGGCTCTCCTTGGACGAAGCTCCCGTGAGCTTAAGAAAGCCGATGTCCTCCTTGGCCAGGCGCTTGCCAATGATATCGAGCATGCCCGTGAACTGGCTGAACAGCAGAATGTGGTGCCCGCCGTCGAGCGCACCGTGCACGAGCTCCATGCAAGCGTCGAGCTTGGCGCTCCCCGCCTTGTAGTCCTCGTAGTGTAGATGCGGGTCGCAGCAGATCTGGCGCAGCTTGGTGAGCTCGGCGAGTACCTTGAGCTTGTCCTTCTTAAACTCGTTGGCTTCGCGATGCTGTACCTGCTGGGCGATGCGGTCCTGGTTGGCCAGATAGAGCTTGCGCTGCTCGCCGGTGAGCTGCGCCATGACGGTGTCCTCGATCTTCTCGGGCAGGTCGGCCACCACGTCTTCCTTAACACGGCGCAGCACAAACGGCGACACGAGCGCCTGCAGGCGAGCGGCGCTATCGCCCTCGGCATGCTCGACCGGGCTCTCAAAGCGCTTGGCAAACGACTCGCGCGTGCCCAAAAGGCCCGGCATCAAAAAGTCGAAGATACTCCAGAGCTCGGACAGGCGGTTTTTGATGGGCGGGCCCCGCAGGGCCAAGCGCACACCCGCCGGCCGGGGCCTGGGGGGGCGCGCC
>CALBBA010000117.1 GCA_937926755.1 uncultured Collinsella sp. | reverse complement strand
CGCCGTCACCACGACGGGGCGTATCTGCACGATCGTATCGAGCGTGCTCTCTGTAGTGCTTTACAACTTCTGCTTCGTCACGCCTCTGTTTTCGCTCGCCAGCTACGACCGAAGCTATCTGGTCACGTTCGGCATCATGTTCGCTACCGCTATGGTCGCCGGCGAGTTAACTGCGCGCACCGCGGACACCGCCCGGACATCCGCCGAGAACGCATTCAAAACGCGCGTACTCCTCGAAACGAACCAGCTCTTACAGCAAGCCCATAGCGCGGAGGAGTGCGCCCGCGTCGCCATGAACCAACTCGTCAAACTGCTAAAACTCGACGTGGTCTTCTACCCCGCCGAACACGGCACGCTCGGCAAGGCGCTCTATGAGTCCGCTGGCACCGAAAACCGATCCGCGTCGCTGCTCACCGACTACGAGCGCGCCGTTGCAACCTGGACCTTCACCAACAACAAGCGCGCGGGCGCAAGCACGCGGACCCTGCCTGAGGCGCGCTGTCTCTACCTCGCGGTTCGCACCGGCGACAAGGTATTCGGTGTCATCGGCATCGCCCTGGAGGGGCGCGAGACCGAAGCCTTCGAGCATTCGATCGTCCTATCTATCGTAGGTGAATGCGCCTTGGCGCTCGAAAGTGACCGAGCGGCGCAAGAGCGCGAAGAGGCTGCGGTCTTGGCGAAAAACGAGCAGCTGCGCGCCAACCTTTTGCGCTCCATCGGCCACGATTTGAGGACACCCCTCACGGCTATATCCGGATCTGCGGCAATCCTTCGGAAGAGCGACGAGAGGCTCAGCCTCGAACAGCGCTGCGATCTTGCCGATGCCATCTACGATGACTCCCTCTGGCTTATTGATACCGTGGAGAACCTCCTCGCCATCACACGCGTCGAGGACGGCACCATTCACCTCAACTTCACATCCGAGCTCATCGACGAGGTCATCGAGGCCGCCCTCAGCCATGCCGCCCAAGCACCGCATGGACGTACCGCCACCATCGAGC
>CALBBA010000116.1 GCA_937926755.1 uncultured Collinsella sp. | reverse complement strand
ATGTTCAAAATAATCTGTTCCATGCCCCCATTGTAAAGGCAAAGGCGCCGGAGCCCGTCACGGCTCCGGCACCTCCATCAAACAGCGCGTCTAAGCATCTATGCTTGCGGACCAGCCCGCAGCCATCACTCCGAATCAAACGACATGTCGCCCGAACCGACCTCAAAACGATACGTAGCAGACTTATCGCCGTTATCGAATTCAAGATTCAAAATGGTCTCGCCATCGTAGTCAAGCGGAAGGAAATCGCTCTCGAAGTCGCCACTGCCCAAGGTGAGGCTCGCCTTAAAGCCCGTCGAGTTCGGAACCGTCATCTCCACATCGCCCGAGCCCACACTCACGTCCATCGACTTCGCGGGGGCCTGGTAAAGCTCGAGCGTCACATCGCCCGAACCGACCTCAGCGCTAAGCGCATCAGTCACGCTGCCCGTAAACTCTACATCTCCCGCACCCAGGAAAAGATCGAAACCATCACAGATGACACCGGCAATCTGCAGATCACCCGAGCCCACGTGCGCGTTGACTCCCTTCAGATGTTCGGCAACACGGCGCGGCAGCTCGACCGTAACTGAGCGATCGATTGCCTTACCGTCATCACTTCCAAACTGGGAAACCTTGAGCGTCGAGTCCTCGACGGATGCGATGTTTTGCGTCGCGGCCTTGGAGGCATCCATACCCTCGGCAACGCGCCCCCGCTCGATAACGCGAGCCTTGTTGCCATCAACAACCTTGACGTCCACCGAAGCCGCATTGATATCGAAATCGAGGTAGCGGAACTCATCGGCATCAAAAGTCGTGCTCGAAAGCTGCTGAGGCCGAGCGGAATAGTTACCGCTATTCAAGGAATCGTCCTCGTCAAACATATCGTCAAAATCAGACAAATGGCCAGATAGAATACCGGTCGTACGCACCATATCAGAATGAGCCAATAGCCGCGAAGTGCCAAAGACAAGCCCGATGATAAGCACGAACGCTCCGATGCCAACGCCCAAGCGTACCTTGGATTCATGCGAAAGCTTCATCATTCACCACCCTCTTTGGCAATCGGCTCAGCGGTGGTCGCGGTAGCCACGTCAGCATCAACCGAAGCGGAAACATTCTGAGCCCTAGTTGTCACCGACGCCGGGCCAACCTGAATATCCCCGCGCGCCCAATCGCCATCGAGCGCACGCGCCACCCAGTGATAGATGGGAATCGTAAAGAAGATCAGCGCGGCAAAGGGACCGGCACCAAACAGGAACATCAGCAAAAAGAACAGCAGCCAGCACACGGCCCAATACGGGAACGACTGGAACGGGCCCTTCACCGGAGTCGAGCCAACCGCGGTGCCACTCGTCGCCTGCGCCGTAGCGGCATTGGCGGCCTGCGCACTCCAGCTTGCCGCCTGCGCCGCCTTGGCGGCGGCATCACTTGCCTGCGTAGCTGCCTCCGTGGCGCGTGCCGCCGCCTCATGGGTGCGGGCGCGCTCTGCCGCCTCGGCCTCGCGCTGACGGGCGCGGTCCTCGTTCTCAAACTCGATATCGTCCTCGATCTCGTCGCTCGGATTGAGCAGCTCGTCCAGGCTCACGCCATAGAGTTTGGCGAGCGAGATTAGGTTCTCGGTATCGGGCGAGCTCTCCGCGCGTTCCCATTTACTGACCGCCTGGCGCGACAGCCCCAGCTTTCGCGCCAGCCCTTCTTGGCTAAAACCCTTGCTGCGACGAAGGTCGGCGAGCCGCTGCGCAGTTTCTACATTCATGGTTCCTCCTATGTGATGCCAGCCGTGCCGCCGGACCGTTTTTGTTCTTAAGGCGCCTTGCACAGTTAAAAATCTATCCGCCACCGCCAAAAGCATGCCACCTATTCTAGTGAGATTTTTGACAACCGGCGGTTGCGGGCATATATGAGCTGCGGAAATGTGTCCAAACAAAGCAATGACCCACGGCTCGGTTGTCCCCGTTGCGGCGTTAACGGTAGTATGGTCGTACTGTTTATTCCGCACCGCCAACGGAGGGAGTTCCGCGCCGTGAACCGCGATTTCGCCTCATCGCTCATCCAGCTCAACAATACGTTCTATCGCGAGCACTCCGCTTCCTTTTCCGATACGCGCCAGGCCCCGTGGCCCGGCTGGGTGCGCACCATGGATATCGCGCTCGAACAGCTCGACGTCGCCACGATCGAGCATCCCGTCCGCGTCTTCGATCTTGCCTGCGGCAATATGCGATTCGAGAACTTTGCCGCCGGCGGCGCACTTGCCGCCAAGGGCGTCGACGGCGCAAACCCCTCGGCAGATGCCAGCTGCCCGTTTGAGTTCTATGGTGTTGACTCGTGTCAGGATTTGGCTATCGATGCGCACGGTCACGCCCTGCGCATTCCCAACCTGCACTTCCAGGAACTCGACGTGCTCGATGCCCTTATGAAGCTCAACCCCGCCGAGACACCCGACGTGCTTTTCGACGCCCCGCTCGCCGACATCTCGGTCTGCTTTGGTTTTATGCACCACGTGCCGTCGTGCGAGTACCGCGTACGCGTGCTCGACGCCCTGGTGCGCCAGACGCGCCCAGGCGGCATCATCGCCATCAGCTTTTGGGAGTTTATGAACGACGAGCGCATGGCGCGCAAGGCCGTTCGCGCCGAGGCCCGTGCCGAGCTCACCCCGCCGTTTGAAGGTTACGATTCCGCGCAGTTTGAAGCCGGCGACCACCTCATCGGCTGGCAAAACGACCGCCACGCCTACCGCTATTGCCATCACTTTGACGATCAGCAGATCACCGACCTGGTGCGCGGCGTCCGTACGTTCTACAAGAGCGGCGAGGTCCCCGTGCGCGAGCTTGAGCGCTTCCATGCCGACGGTCGCAGCGGCGAGCTCAACCGCTATGTGATTCTCAAACGTCTGTAGGCACCGACGATTCGCCGCCGAGCCGCACCGCATCTTTCGGGCAAACTATGCCCACCCTTTTTCAACCCATTGACGGAACGCGCAGCTATGCGTTCCATACTTATGACCAAGGAGCCTCATGGGAGCCGTCCACGTTCGCACGCCTAAGAACTTTGTGCTCGAGGAGCGCCTGGAGCGCTACGCCGATGCGATCGAGACGAACCCCGAGGCTTATGCCGGAGATTGGCGCGAGGCTTGCGCGCCAGCTGGCAGCAAGCCCTTCGAACACCTTCACCTGGATCTTGGCTGTGGCAAGGGAACCTGTCTGGTCGAGCGCGCCCACCGCGAGCCCGACACCCTCTTTATCGGCATGGACCAGGAGCTCATCTGCATCGCCTATGCCGCGCAGAAAATCTGCGAACAGGGGCTATCCAACGCACTCGTCCTGCCCCGAGGCGCCGCATCGCTGCCACAGCTGTTTGCCGCAGGCGAGCTCGATGCCATCACCATTAACTTTCCCACGCCGCAGCCCAAGGCCAAGTACGCTAAAAAACGACTCGTCCATGTCGACCATCTGATGCTCTACCGCCCGCTCTTTTCAGCCGGCGCTACCGTCACACTGCGCACCGATAGCAAGCCGTTGCGCGATTACGCCCTGGGACAGTTTGCCGCGGCCGGCTACGATACGCTTTGGGTAAGCGACGACGTCCGCCGCGACCATCCCGAGCATCCCGAGACCGAGTACGAGCGCCGCACGCGCGAGATGGGTGCCGCCGTCTATGGCATTTGCGCCACACCTGGAGCGCAGCCCAGCGATGAACAGCTCGCGGCGGGCCGCGCGCAGGAGCAAAGCCTAGCCTGCTACCTGCCCGATAACCTCGATGAGCTCGCCTATGTGCCTCTGGGCATGGAAGAGGCCGTCGAGAACTTTAGAAACCGTGCCCGCAAGGGCAAGAAGCGTCTACCGCAAGAGTCCTAGGGGCTTCTGATGGTCGCGGCGTTGGCAAACAAGCGCAAATAGGCGCCAGCGAACGGCCCTCAAACCTAAGTGAGTAGACTATTTTGCAATAGCCAAGCACAGCCCGCATAGCGAAACATAAAACCGACGCTCCTATAAGTTGTCAAGAGGCAGTTTGCGGGAGCGCTCCCTTCA
>CALBBA010000115.1 GCA_937926755.1 uncultured Collinsella sp. | reverse complement strand
GCGAGCGCCGTTGCGGATGGCCCTGCTGCCAAGGCTGGCATCCAAGAGGGCGATGTCATTACCAAGCTGGACGACGACGAGATCACGAGCGCCGATGGCCTGATCATTGCGCTGCGCAGCCACGAGGTGGGCGAGAAAGTCGAAATCACGCTCATGCGCGGCAAGGAAGAGAAGAAGGTCACGGTTGAGCTGGGCTCCGATGAGGAGCTGCAGAACCAGCAGCAGGACGACAGTTCGACCGACACCGGCAACGGCGGTATTACCGACGAGCAGCTGCGCCAGTACCTGGAGGAGCTGCTAGGCCAGCAGGGCCAGGGCCAGGGCTACGGCCAGGGTTTCTAACGAGCTGTATCGCACATACCGATGCCAGGGGGGCTGTCCCGCCAACGCTGGGCAGCCCCTCTTTTCGTACCGATCCCTTGGGGACGGAGGAAAACGGATCACTTGGGGCTGGCAAGAGGGCTGGTTCGTAATGGTCTGGACAGTTAGTTCAGATACGTATAAATCTGGGGCAGCTTGGGATGCGTTTTGAGCAATTGCTGATTGGGATGTGGCTCGAATGGGTGTTTGGAAGGGAGAGTGGGACGTTTACATGGTCTCGAGGAGCCCAAATTAGTTGAAACAGGGGTGTTCGTGCCTGATTCAGCTCTAGGATTTATACGCATCTGAACTAACTGTCCACCCCAGTCTGGCGGCTGCCGATTCGGTGCGGTTCGAGACCGCTATTCGGCCTCATTGCGACCGGTGGTACTCTAGTATCCGTTTGAAATCGAGCGAAGGAGTGCCGCTATGGAGCAATCGAGCCTGTTTGGTGACGGCGTGGACATCGATACCGAAACGCCCGCGAGCGCGGATGCCACCGCACCGGTCGACGCCCGTGCCCAGGCGGCAGCGCGTGCGGCCGAGCTGCGCCACGAGCTCGACTACCACGCCTATCGCTACTACATGCTCGACGCACCCGAGATCACGGACGCCGCCTTCGACAAAATGCTCGTTGAGCTGCAGGAAATCGAGGCGGCCTATCCCGATCTGGTGACGCCCGACAGCTATACCCAGCGCGTGGGCGGCTACGTGAGCGAGCAGTTTACGCCGGTCACGCACATGGCACGCATGTATTCCATGGACGATGCCATGGATCTGGACGAACTCGACGCGTGGCTCCAGCGTACCGAGGATGCGCTCGGTGCCGGTAGCGTCACCTATACCTGCGAGCTCAAGATCGACGGCCTGGGCGTGGCCCTTACCTACCAAAACGGCACCTTCGTACGTGCGGCCACACGTGGCGATGGCACAACGGGCGAGGACGTGTCGCTCAATGTCCGCACCATCAAGGATGTGCCCATGCACCTGTCCGAGCCGGCGCTCGCCCACATGGGTGCCGACCGCGAGCGTACCATCGAAGTACGCGGCGAGGTCTATATGCCCAAGGGCAGCTTTGTTCGTCTGAACGACGAGGCCGATGCCGAGGGTCGCGACCCCTTCGCTAACCCGCGCAACGCTGCCGCCGGTAGCCTGCGTCAGAAGGATCCCAAGGTCACGGCGCGCCGCGACCTCGCCACCTTTATCTATGCCATCGCCGATACCGACCCGCTGCACGTCCACAGCCAGCGCGAGTTCCTCGATTGGCTGCGCAGCGCCGGCTTTAGCGTCAACCCCAACGTGGCACGCTGCGCCACGCCGGCCGAGGTTCACGAGTTCTGTGCCCAGGCGCTCGAGCATCGCGGTGATCTGGATTATGACATCGACGGCGTAGTCGTAAAGGTTGACAGCTTCCAGCAGCAACTCGACCTGGGCTTTACTGCCCGCGCACCGCGCTGGGCCATTGCCTTTAAGTTCCCGCCCGAGGAAAAGCAGACCGTCCTGCGCGAAATCCGCATCCAGGTGGGCCGCACCGGTGTGCTCACGCCGGTCGCCGAGTTCGACCCAGTGACGGTTGCCGGCTCCACCATCGCGCGCGCCACGCTGCACAATATCGACGAGATCCGTCGCAAAAACGTGCGCGAGGGCGACACCATCATCGTGCACAAGGCGGGTGACGTGATCCCCGAGGTCGTGGGGCCGGTGCTCGACAAGCGCCCGGCCGATTCGGTCGACTGGCACATGCCCGAGGTCTGCCCCGTGTGCGGCAGCCCCGTGGTCCACGAGGACGGCGAGGTTGCCTACCGCTGCGTGTCCATCGACTGCCCCGCGCAGCTCAAGGAGCGCCTGCTCCATTGGGTGAGTCGCGGCTGCATGGACGTCGACGGCCTGGGCGACGAGATCGTCGACAAGATGATTGCCGCCGGCCTGATCCACGATGTCGCGGACTTCTACCAGCTCACGGTCGACGACATCGCAGGCCTGGACACGGGGCGCACCTATGCCAGCTCCAACAGCAAAAAGGGCGTCAAGAAGGGCGACCCCATTCCGGTGGGCCTCAAGACGGCCGAGAAAATCATCGTCGAGCTCAACAAGTCCAAGAGCCAGCCGCTCGGTCGCGTGCTGTTTGCCCTGGGCATCCGCCACGTGGGCAAGAGCGTGGGCGAGGTCATCGCCGAGCGATTCCTGTCGATTGACAAGCTCATCTTGGCGAGTGAAGAGGACATCGCCGAGTGCGAGGGTATCGGTCCCAAGATTGCGGCGAGCGTCAAGCAGTTCCTTGCCGTGCCCGAGAACCTTGCCGTGCTGGAGCGCCTGCGTCAGGCGGGTCTGTCACTCGAGGTCGACTTGGGCGCCGCGCACGCGCAGGCCGCAGCCGACGCTGGCGTGGCAGGCGAGCTCGCCGACGCACAGCCACTCGCGGGTCTGACCTTCGTGCTCACCGGCACGCTCGTCAACCGCACGCGCGATGAGGCGGGCGCGGCGCTCAAGGTGCTCGGCGCCAAGGTTTCGGGCAGCGTGTCAAAGAAGACAAGCTATCTGGTCGCCGGCCCCAAAGCGGGTTCCAAGCTCACCAAGGCCGAGCAGCTGGGTGTATCCGTGCTGGATGAGGACGCACTCGAGCAGATTTTGGCTACTGGTGAGGTGCCCCAGGCTTAGTGCATCAATAGTCAAATTGAAGAACCGCCCGGAAGCACGATGCCTTCCGGGCGGTTTTTACTTTGCTGGGGCAACCGGCACCGTGATCTGTGTCACGTAGGTTGTGGGGTCGTCGCTGATGATGTCGTCGATCAGGGCGATCTCGCGTTGCCCCGCTACGCTGCCAGCTTGTCAAAAGCCCCGCGCCGGTTGAGTACGGTAAACGCGACAACGCAAATGACTGCCGACAAAATCGACCCGCACGGCGACGCGATGCCCATGGGAAAGAGCGTGTCGGAATAGGCGTTCGACAGCAGCCATGCACCGGGCACGCGAATGAGTGCCACGGCCAGCACGTTGTGCGCAAAGCCGATGTAGCTCTTGCCGTATGCAGCGAAAAAGCCGCTAAAGCAAATGTGGATGCCGGCAAAGATTGCATCGAAAATATAACTGTGCATATAGCCGGTGCCGGCTGCGACCACTGCGGCGTCCTTGGCAAAAAAGCCGAGAAACGCCGGTGCCACCAGCCACATGAGCGCCGTGATCAGACAGCCGTACACCACCGAGATGGTCATGGCGTCTTTGAGCACCTGACGTGCGCGGTCGCCCTTGCCCGCGCCGGCGTTTTGCGCTGTGAGCGCGCTGACGGTGGCGCCCATGGAACTCGGCACGATGAACAAAAAGCTGATCATCTTCTCGACCAGGCCCACGGCGGCGGCGTCGACCAGGCCGCGATGGTTGGCGATGACGGTGATAAACATAAACGCCACCTGGATGCAGCCGTCCTGCACGGCCACAGGCACGCCGATCTTAAGAATGCTGCCGAGCACCTCGGGCTGGGGGCGCAGGTCGCTACACTTAACGTGGATGTTCGTGCGGCGGCTCTTGAGCCACACGAGCGCGAGGGCAACGCTGGCTGTCTGGGCGGTCACCGTGCCGAGTGCGGCGCCTACGGGGCCGAGCCCCATGTGGCCGATAAACAGAAAATCGAGCGCGATGTTAATGATGCACGCCACGCCGATCACGTACATGGGCGAGCGCGAATCGCCCAGCCCGCGAAAGATGGCCGAAAGAATGTTGTATGCGGCGATAAACGGAATGCCGACAAAGCAGATACGCAGGTAGGCGGCGGTTCCTTCGACTGCCTCGGCCGGCGTGCCAATGAGTGCCACAATCTGCGGACACAATGCAAGCAGGACAGCGGCCAGTACCACCGAGACGCCCATAAACAGCGTGATGGTATTGCCGATGGCGGTCTCGGCGCGGTCGAAGCGGCGCGAGCCCACGGCGTGGCCGACGATAACCGTCGTTCCCATGGCCAGACCCACAAGCGTCACGGTAATAATGTAGAGCGTCTGCGCGCCATTGCCCACGGCGGTGATGCCGGCGGCGCCGCTAAACTGCCCCATCATGTACAGGTCGGCCATGCCGTAGAGCATCTGCAAAAAGTACGAGAGCATATAGGGCAGGGCAAAGACCGCGATGGTCTTAAGGACATTGCCGCGTGTGAGGTCGTGTTCCATGGGCGGGGCTTTCTGGCTGGGTTCGTTTATCTACCAGTGTAGTGAAAACCCTATAACGATTGTAGAGTCAAGGTTTATGTTGACGCCGGAGCGAAAAAAGTCGCGCGCACCATTATTCCGAGTGAATATGGACACACATCACGAGAACTCGCCGCCGGCGCTAACCTTGCAGAAAACGATTTCGGAATACTTGACACCATTATTCGGCGCGCAATAATACGTGCGTTTGCGAACAACGTTTGATGGGGGTTGAACCTGCGTGCGCAATCTCAAAATACTGTTTTCCTATCTAGGGGCATACCGTCGCGATGCCATCCTCGGCGTGTTCTTTGTGTCGGTCGAGACGGTGCTCGAGCTGTTTATCCCGGTCATCATGGCAAATATCATCGACGTGGGCGTGCCCGCGGGCGACATCAACTACATGCTGTTGCAGGGCACGTATATGTTGGCATGCGCCGCATGTTCGCTGGTACTTGGCTTAGGCTATGCGCGCACGTCCGCCCGCGTTGCCTCGGGGCTGGGCGCTAACCTACGCGAGGCGGAGTATCGCAAGATCCAGACGCTCGCTTTTGGCAACCTGGACAACTACGACGCCAGCTCGCTCGTCACGCGCATGACCACCGACATCACCGTGATTCAAAACGCTATCGGCAATGGCTTTCGCCCCATGGTGCGCGGCCCCGTGACGCTTATCGTCGGCTTGGCCTATGCGCTGGTGCTGTCGCGTCCACTCGCTACGGTATTCGCAATTATTCTGCCGGTGCTGGCGATCGTGCTGGGCGTTATTACCTACCGTGTCAGTCCGCTCTACCGCCAGCTGCAGACCTCGATGGACCATCCCAACGGCGTGGTGCAGGAGGACCTCACCGCCGTGCGCGCCGTCAAGGCGTACGTGCGCGCCGAGCACGAGGAGGCCAAGTTCGACACCGTCAATACCGAGCTCGCGCGCACTGCGACAAAGACCTTTGGCAGCGCGGTGCTCAACCTGCCGGTGTTTCAGCTGTCGATGTACGTGGCGGCGCTTTCCATTCTGTGGATCGGCGGGCGCATGATTCTTGCCGGCGAGCTCGGCGTGGGCTCGCTCACGGGCTTTATGAGCTACGTGCTGCTGATCATGAATTCGCTCATGATGATTTCCAACGTGTTTTTGCTGCTCACGCGCGCTCTTACGAGTGTGGGCCGTATCGCAGAGGTGCTCGATGAAGAGCCCTTTATCGCCAATCCTGCGGGGGACCTCGCGACTGCGGCGCCAACGGACGGCAGTATCGAGTTTCGCGACGTGTCGTTTAAATACCGCGCGGATGCTGCCGAGGATGTGCTCGAGCATATCGACCTTCGCATCGAGAGCGGCTCGACGGTGGGCATCCTCGGCGGCACGGGCTCGGGCAAGAGTTCGCTTGTACAGCTGATTGCGCGCCTGTACGACGCCACTGAGGGCACCGTGCTTGTGGGCGGACACGACGTGCGCGACTACGACCTCGCGACCTTACGCGATGCCGTGGGCATTGTGCTGCAAAAGAATGTGCTGTTCACGGGCACCGTGCGCGAGAACCTGCAGTGGGGTAATCCGCAGGCGTCGGACGATGAGCTCCTCGCGGCTTGCCGCGCGGCGTGCGTGGACGAGTTCCTTGATCGCATCGGCGGACTCGACGGCGAGTTGGGCCAAGGCGGCGCCGGTGTCTCGGGTGGCCAGAAGCAACGCCTGTGCATCGCGCGCACGCTGCTCAAGCATCCGCGCGTGCTCATTTTTGATGACTCCACCAGCGCGGTCGATATGGCGACCGACGCTAAGATTCGCGAGCACATCGCCCGGATTTCCGATACGACCGTGCTCATCATCGCCCAGCGCATCGCGAGCGTCATGGATGCCGATCGCATTGTGGTATTGGACGACGGTCGTGTCCACGGCGTGGGCACGCACGAGGAACTGCTAGCGGGCGACAACATCTACCAGGAGGTTTACGCCTCGCAGATGGAGTTTGCGGGGAACGTGGACGCCGGCGCCGGCAGCGACGATGGCTGCGCGAATGATCCGTTTTCCTCCGTCCCTGGCGGATCGCCCTTGGAAGGGGGTGAGCGCCATGCCTAAGACCGCAGCCCAAGCACGCCCGGCCGACCTCAAGCGCACTGTGCGCCGCCTGCTCTCCTACATGGGGCATGCCAAGTTCTCGTTGCTCGCGGTGGGCGTGCTCGCCTCCGTCGCCGCCATCGCGAGCCTCGCCGGCACCTACATGGTGCGCCCCATCGTTAACGGTTTGGCTACGGGCGGGGAGGAACTGCTCGCCAAGCAGGTCATCCTGACGGCGATCATCTACGCCGCGGGCGTGCTCTCGGCCCTGGGCTACTCGCAGATCATGGTGCGCGCGGCCCAACGCGTGGTGTCCGATATTCGCCGCGACCTGTTCGCGCACATCCAGACGCTGCCGCTCAGTTATTTTGACAGCACGCGCTCGGGTGACATCATGAGCTTCTTTACCAACGACGTCGACACCGTCTCCGAGGCGCTCAACAACAGTTTTGCCAACGTGATTCAGGCCGCCATTCAGGTTGTGGGCACTACGGCTATGCTCATCATCCTTAACTGGCAGCTCACGATTATCACGCTCGTGTGCGATGCAGCCATTGTGCTGTATGCGCGCTACTCGGGCGCGCGCTCTAAGCGCTTCTTTGCCGCCCAGCAGGCATCGCTTGGCGACCTGGACGGATATATCGAAGAGATGGTCTCGGGCCAAAAGGTCATCAAGGTCTTTAATCACGAACAGGCCAACGTGGCTGGTTTTGACGTGCGCAACCAAGAACTGCGCCGCACCGGCACCGCCGCCGTGAGCTATGCCAACTCCATGGTGCCCATGACCGTCGTGATTGGCTACGTCAACTATGCCATCGTCGCCGTGGTGGGCGGCATGCTCTGCATCAAGGGGCTCGCCGATGTGGGCGCACTTGCAAGCTACCTGGTCTTTGTGCGCCAGGCCGCCATGCCCATCAACCAGTTTACGCAGCTCGGCAACTTCTTGCTCAACGCGTTGGCCGGTGCCGAGCGCCTGTTTGCCGCCATGGACCTTGAGCCCGAGGTGGACGAGGGCTGCGTGGAGCTGGTGCAGACGGGCGACGCCGCGTGGGCGTGGAAGATTCCCGAGGGCCAGGGCATGGGCGCGTACGGGCATTTGCATGATGTGGCAGCCGTTGATGAGTCGGGCCGCGCGGTGGCCGTCGACGGCACCGAGCTCACGTGCGGCTTGGTCCCGCTTGCCGGCGACGTGCGCTTCCATGCCGTGGACTTTTCCTACGTGCCGGGCGCCCGCGTGCTCACGGACCTCAACCTGTTTGCCAAGCCGGGGCAAAAGATTGCGTTTGTGGGCTCCACGGGCGCCGGCAAGACGACCATCACCAACCTCATCAACCGCTTCTACGAGGTCGATGACGGCGAGATCACGTACGACGGCATCGACGTCAAGCACATTGCCAAGGCCAGCCTGCGCGGGTCGCTCGGCATTGTGCTGCAGGACACGCACCTGTTTAGCGGCACCATTGCGCAGAACATTCGCTTTGGCAAGCTCGACGCGACCGACGAGGAGGTGCGCGCCGCCGCCGAGGCTGCCTGCGCGGATTCGTTTATCCGCCGCCTGCCTAGAGGGTACGACACGCCGGTCACGGCCGATGGCGCCAACCTGTCGCAGGGCCAGCGCCAGCTGCTCGCCATCGCGCGCGTGGCCGTTGCCGATCCGCCGGTGCTCATCCTGGACGAGGCCACGAGCTCTATCGACACGCGCACCGAAAAGCTCATCGAGCGCGGCATGGACCGCATCATGCGTGGCCGCACCACGTTTATGATCGCGCACCGCCTGTCCACCGTCCGCGACGCCGACGCCATCATGGTCCTCGAACACGGCCGCATCATCGAGCGCGGCACGCACGAAGAGCTGCTCGCCCAGCACGGCGAGTACTGGCAGCTGGCACATGGCTTAAAAGAGCTGGATTAACCCGTTCGAGCACGATGCTTTGACCCCTCCGTGCCCCTCACTTCGCCTCAAACCATCACAACATTCGACGTTTTTTGCCAAAAACGGGAAAAGCATCGAATGTTGCGATGGTTTTTCTGTCGCTCGTACGGGCGGAATCGCTTTCTTGCGCACGAAGGTGTGCGGACCCGTGGGCAGGGGAATAAGGTTGGTTATCCGACTCCATTGGAGGGCTCATGGACCTGCCGATCGTCCTGTCCCATAAGACTGCCTGGCTGTACCACAACGTGGCGCGCCCGTCCGAGCCGCTCTCGCGAGCAAGCAGCCTATACGATGAGGACTCGTTTGCCGACGAGGCGGAGTCGACCGCGGGCCTGTCCAAACTGGGGCTAGATGCAAAGGGGCTGAGAATATCTGCAGCGGTCGAGATTGTCACCGACTACCTGGCCTCACTTGGCATCCCACATGAGGAGCTCGACCGTATTGACACGCTGGTTAGCTTCGATTTCGAGCGCTCTCGGCCGGCGGGTCTCCGACGCCATGTGTTTGGGGCGCCCATTCCTTCGGACCATCTTATCGAGGTAGCAGAAGGCCTTCTGGTGGTTGACGAGGCCATGTGCTTTGTCCAGGCAGGTTCGTGGATGAGTGAGCCCGAGCAGCTGGAATATGGGTATGAAATCTGCGCCCGATACCATTTGAATCATTTGTCGTCAGGCGATTACATCGAGATGGGGCAGAGGTATACCGTTGCCGACTTGATCGCTTATTGCGATGAGAATCGATCTCGTCAGGGGGCTACACGTGCGGCTGCCGTGCTCAGACGTGTGCACGATGGCGCGCGGTCGCCCATGGAGACGGCCGCCGCAATCATGGTCGTCGCGAAGCGTTCCCAAGGCGGGCTCGGGTACACCAGGGTCGAGCTCAACCATCGGGTCGATGTTCCCAACGAGTTCAAATATCTCGCTAAGGCCGGGTATTTCGAGATCGACGTATATGCGCCTGCGAGCGGTACGGGGATTGAATACAATGGCTCGGACCATCTTGATAAACAACGCAGCGCGTCGGATGCGGAGCGTATGACCGTGCTGAGCGCGCTGGGCTTTAGGATGATCGTCCTCACCGGGACTCAGTTTGCCCACCAGCTGCAATTGCACCGGGCGATGAACGCTATCGCGCTCGCTATGGGTCTCACGTGCGACCGAAGCGAAGCTTTCCAGAAACGTCAGAACGACCTACGAGAATTCGTGATTCGGCACTGGGACGGCGTCCTTTAGGGACGTTCCGGTCCTTCTGCGGGGTGCCGTGGGCAGGCAAACCATCACAACATTCGACGTTTTTTGCCAAAATCGGGAAAAGCATCGAATGTTGTGATGGTTTGTATGCTGAGGATGGGCTTGGAAAGTCCGTTTTG